>NZ_MEBP01000113.1:0-27570 GCF_001722075.1 Salinivibrio sp. SS2
CCTTTCGGCCTGCTTCGACTTCCTTCAAGATCTTTACGATTTGTGTTTCTGTGTAGCGTGATTTTTTCATCATGCGTTCTCCGTTTGTTTCAGTGTAAACGGAAAACCTCTAATTGCTAATGACCAGTTTTTTGGGGAGGGTTACAGAAATACGTAAGTCGCTCTCACGCATTACGTCTTCAAAATTGTTTTTGTCAACCGAGACAGTCGAACGCTCTTCAACGGGTGTATCTTCTGTTTGACCTTTAAAGTCACCTACCACTAAAGTTTTTAGAGGCAATTCGATTTCAGCTTGCTGATCACCTGTCGCCGGTACGTATTTGATATTTATACGCTCTTTTGGCGCAACACTTCCTTCTTTGGACACTTTGAACCCTCGATACCTTCACCAAAAAGACAACATGACTCAGTGCCCTAGAAACGCACCGGCCAATGTTAACACTGTGTTACTGCTGAAAGGTGTTATCTACTACCTATCAACGGCGGCTCAGCATACCGAACAGAAAGTTAGACATTAATTAAAGATCTTCGTTTATGGAGGAGTACCACATTTTTAATTTTTTGGTATTTAAAAGAACACAGAGATGACAAATTGACACTGGCCTGACAGAGGGAAATGTTATTGGTACGTTAGCGAGTAAATACTCTATATTAAAATCAATAAGTTAGCACTATATATTGACTTATCAATCTTAATTACATGTATTTTATACGGGTATTTAATATCGGCTGGACATGTAATTGAGGAGATACTAAAGAATCATTTAGGATTTTTTAGTTTATGATTTCACGATATTTTTGGTTAGTTGTCAGTTAATCAGTGATGGTGTCCCAAACAACTCACTATTTATATTCACTACGTTTCATTAGTTAGCTTTTGTCCAACTAAGAAAAGAGAAGAATGAATGTAAATCATATTGATGTCATTTGTGATGCTAGTCCAAAATTTTCAGTTTAAAACTGCAATACCGTACTGCTTTTTGATTAAAGCTTATTGTGTAACGCTGAGCTGCTTTTCTATTAGCTCAATAAAAATCTTATCGGCACCTTCTATTTTCAATGCCTTGGCTTCGTTGAGTAAGGCCATTGCTTTGCTGATGTCCTTTTCACTGATGGCCGCGGCTATCGCTTGTTTATAAAAGTCCACGGTTTCCTTCTGAGCTTCGGGCTGTTTGACCCCTTGTGGTGTTACAGAGTCACTCACGCTTGTATTGTCACTGGATAGGACGGTCGCATACTCCTTGGTTACCACTGTGACGGATACTTGACCAGTCGGCGCATAACGGTAGGTCGGATCGGTCACCATCGGCATTGGCTCACCTAACTCCTGAGCACGCAGCTTCGCCGGGTGTGGCAAAGTAATCTTATGACCGAGAGTCGTCGCATTGGTGTACATGACCATATAGCGCGCTCCCTCGGAATCGAAAGATCCTGACAATTGAGAGGAATCAAGCAAGTTAGCCGTTTGCGGCGTAAACGTATCCGCTCCCAGTGTTTTGATCACCTGATAATGCTTATCCAATAGCAAGACTCGCGGCACGAAGACACGGCCATGCTGCATGACACTCTTTACGCTAATCTGAGCACGCGCGGTCCGATCGTTAAAACGAAATGCTTGGGTGTAACTCTTACCCTCTGAAAATGAAAACACCTCCGATTGAGGGCCAAGCGATACTGTCAATGTCTCATTCTCTTTCAACTGGACGTAAGGTAATTGCTGGAATGTCGCGCAACAGGCTTCACGATTAGGGGCGACAGGCAGCTCTTCCGGCAAGTTAGACGCACACCCGACCAGCCAAACCGCGGAACTGACTGCAAGCGCCATTTTAAAGCGCTGATAATTTCTCATTATATTTGTCATTGACTCTATCCTAAAAAGGCGGCCGTCTCGGCCGCCTCGTTATAACGCTGATATTACTAACGCATTGGTTAGAACCAAATTTCGGTATGCACACCAATCACGGTTTCGTCATCACTATTATCGATGCCGATTTGGCCACCGCTGGCCTTATCATCAGCTTTGATATAGCTGATATAAGGCTTGATTTGAGGACGGCCGAAGAAGTCTGCATTCACAGTCAAAGGCACAGCCACTTCAACGTTCCAAATATCGCTTTCCACGGCATCGCCTGAACGTCCCCAATAGCCATCAGCCCCTTCTTCATGGCCATAAGACAAGGTGGTCTCGAGACGCATGTTCTCATTGACTTTATAAGAAGGACGTACGGCCGCAATGTAACGTTTTAGGTCATCCGCGCCGAACAACTGATCGAGTGCAGCAAAATAGGTAAGCTCTGATCCCATTTGCCAATTGTCGGAAATATTCATCACCCCGTAAGAGGTTAAGAAGATCGACTCTTGATTTTCATCGCCGCCAGACCAGCCGCCAAAGTTGACACCACGGTTTTGCGCCACACCTTTACCATAAGCGATGGCCGTTTGAGTCCAGCCGTCCATGCCGTAATAGCTAGAGTTAAGGGTGATCGCAGCACCAAAGCCATCATCAGAGTTACTGTCTTTGTTCGCCTGCTCCATGTATTTAAAATCAAAGTCTAGGCTACCGATCCCTACATCCACACCATAGTAATAAAGATCATAAGAAGTGAGTGTGGTGCGGTCATCACTGCGCGACACTTCGCCAGCATCTGGATCAGCGACAACGATAGCAGCACCGGCGGTATGACCATTCAATTTGGTTTGTAAGCCTGCGCCTACCCCAGATGACTGCTTCCAATATTCACCTGACAGTAAGCCAGCCGCACGGTTCAGATAACGCTGACCACCCCAAATAGAGGTATCCTTACCCATAAAGGACAGGCCACCTAATTCGACATACGCTTCCTTGACTTCAAATTGGGCTTCGTCGTTTTTCTTTTGACTACCTGATGAGGTATAAGCGTAAGAGTTACCGTTACCGTATTCAGAGCGGACAACATAGTCAGCCCATGCACCGTTGTCGTAAGTGGAATGTTTTTTAACCGTAAACTCAACTTGGTTTGTACTCTGACCATGAGTACCGGCAGTTTTGTAGTCAGGTCTACCGAATTCCGTGTCGACTGTTTCACCATCAACCATACGGAAATTCATTGAGCCATAGCCGTGAACTTCCCAGCCATCATTTTTGTCCGCATTGTCAGCCAATGCGACACCAGAAGCTAAAGCTGTAGCCACTGCAGCGGCGAGTAAACTTACCTTTCTCATACCTTACTCCATTAGGACTGTTGTTAAACTGCATCATGAGATCACCGGCAGTAGGAAAGTGAGCACATCATGCATGGGCATTGCCCTTTTTTGTGTTAGAAACATCCTATGCTTCCCACTTTTTCTGCGCGTCATCCGTAACGGAAAATATGGGGGGAGGAGCCTTAAGGAGGAGTAAGAGGAAAGAATGTAATTTAGTCGATCTATCTCACTAAAACACGGCGTAAAACGTTATTTACTTTCTTGATCACCCCCCTACAAAACGCTATATGGATCACTATTAACAGTTTTATTCCTATTAACAAGAAAGTGAATTACAGCAGAATCGATATTAAGAACTGTGAGCCTAGATTGAATTTATTTTGTGGGGGAGGTGTAATAGTGTTTCTTCTTAATTAGATGGTGTTGTTTATGTCTCTCTGCCATCCGGCACCCTATACCTTAGGCGCTCAATTATCCGATCAGGGCTGCCGCTTTAGCTTATATGCGCCTGATCGTGACGCTGTCACCCTACTGCTTTGGCAACGTAGTCACCAACCTACCCGTATTCATATGCAAGAATACAAGCTGGGCTATTGGACTGCGTATGTTCCGCACGTAAAAGCAGGCGACACTTATAGCTATGAAGTTCTGATTAACGGACAAGCGTGGTGCATTGCCGACCCCTATGCACAAGCCGTTGTCGGCCCAGTGCAATATCAGCCACCGTATACACCCAATCAAAGCTACAGTTTGGCGCGATGCCAAGTCGTCGATCATCAATTTGATTGGCAGGAGGTTTCACGCCCTGCACATACAATGAGCGAAACCGTCATTTTCGAAACACACGTTAAGGGGCTCACGCAGTTGCATCCCAATGTGGAAGAGCGCGCGCGTGGACGTTATCTCGGCTTAATAGCGCCCGACATGCTGCGCTTTTATCAGGACAACCAGATTAATTGCATTCAACTTTTGCCGATTGCTACTTGTTTACCTGAACCACATTTACTGAGCCAGCAAAAAACCAATTATTGGGGCTACAATCCCTACTTATGGATGGCACCGGATCCTCGTTACGCGCACCATGATGCAGTGACTGAACTTAAAACGGCGATTCGAGAGCTGCACCGACACGATATTGAAGTCATCCTAGATGTGGTATTCAATCATACGGCAGAGGGGGGAGATGGCGGGCCTATCCTGCATTTCAAAGCGTTAGATCACGCCATGTATTTGCATGATAAACATCAACTCGTCAATTACACTGGCTGCGGTAATACCCTAGACATGCGCCATCCTGCCGCGATTACCGCGGTATTAGACAGTTTGCGCCTGTGGGTCACTCACTACCAAGTTGACGGCTTTCGCTTTGATCTGGCCGCGACACTGGGCCGAGAAGGTGAGCAGTTCAACCCACACGCTGCGTTTTTTACCGCATTGGCACAAGACCCTGTGCTCTCTCAAGTTAAGCTTATTGCAGAGCCTTGGGATATCGGTCCAAATGGCTATCAATTGGGACAGTTCCCTTCCAATTGGTCGGAGTGTAACGACAAAATTCGGGATACTACCCGTAGTCTATGGCGCGGTGAAAAACATATTCTGCAAGATTTTGCGACGCGATTAATGGGCTCGCGCGATCGATTCAGTGCCGCCCATTGGCCCGATCACTTGTCAGTCAATTACCTGACCTATCACGATGGGTTCACTCTACAAGATGTGGTCAGTTACGCCCAGCGGCATAATCACGCCAACGGTGAAAATAATCGTGACGGACACGGTGATAATCGTTCGGCTAACTATGGTATCGAGGGCCCAACACAGGATCCGGCAATTATTGCGGTGCGCGAGCGACAAAAGCGCAACCTTATCGCCAGTGTTCTCTTTGCCTTTGGCGTCCCTCACCTCCTGACGGCGGATTTACTGGCTCACTCCCAACAGGGTAACAACAACGCTTACTGTCAAGACAATCCAATCAGTTGGTTGAACTGGGATAACCTCGAATCGTCAATGCCTTGGGCAAATTGGCTGTCCACCATGATCACGCGTCGCCAAGCCATTATGCCCGCATTTATCGATGCATTTAGCGGCCGAAAGCGCCATCAAAACCGTATTCGTTGGCGACATCCCGATGGTAACGCGATTCAACCGAATGATTGGCCAAACTTGTGCGCTGTTGTTTGCCATATCGAAATCGGTCAACATCATCGCCATGCGGGCGCTCAGTTACTGTATTGTTTCAACGTCAGCGATCAGCCGTTATCTTTTTCCCTCCCCGACGACAAGTCATGGCAGACGGTGTGTGTCACCGAAGAGGACGACACCGCCACGCGAACGGTCACATCATCATTCACTCTGGCGGCCAAAAGCCTCAGCATACTCACCAATCACGCTTAACCGCGTCATCCACATAATAACTATTCGCATCAACAGTATTCACATAAAAAAGGCAACCTCATCAAGGTTGCCTTTCTTCTAGGTCATTGACTGACTTAACCGCGTTAGCCTTTCACGCCACCAGCGGTCAAGCCACCGACTAACCAACGTTGCGCGAGTAAGAATACCGCAGTAATTGGGAAAGCCGATAAGACAGCTGCCGCGGCGAAATCGCCCCATAAATAGTTTTGTGGATACAAATACTGTTGCATGCCGACAGCGAGTGTATATGAATCCACATCAGACAACAGCAACGAAGCAACTGGCACTTCACCTACCGCGAAGATAAACGACAAGATGAAGACCACGGCAAGAATCGGCACTGACAATGGCAGCAATACCATACGGAATGCTTGCCATGGCGTCGCACCATCCAATGCAGCCGCTTCCTCCAAAGAACCATCAATGCTTTCAAAATACCCTTTGATGGTCCACACATGCAGGGCAATACCGCCGAGATACGCAAAGATCAAACCGCCGTGGGTGTTGAGCCCTAAAAACGGAATGTAGTTACCCAACTTGTCGAAGAGTGCGTAAATCGCCACCAACGCGAGTACTGCAGGAAACATTTGAAAAATCATCATCGCTTTCAAAATGGTTTCCTTGCCTTTAAAACGCATCCGGGCAAAGGCATAAGCTGACGTCGTTGATAACGCAACAATCAAAAGTGACGTTACGCCCGCGACTTTCACTGAATTCCACAGCCATAATAGAACCGGGAATGGCGGCGGTGTCACCGAGCCATCAGGATTAGTGACAGGGAAGCCGAGTGCCAGCTTCCAATGCTCAAGAGACGGGTTTTCCGGAATCAAACTCCCGGTCGCAAAGTTACCTTCTCGGAACGAGATTGCGATAATCATCAACAAGGGGAAGATAATCAGCGAGAGAAAGCAGCACAGACCTATATGCGTCGCCCACACTCGGTATTTTAATGATTTTCCTTGAACCATAGCCATGAGAGACTCCTTAGCTTTCTGTCACTTTGGTAAGACGCAGGTTAATCAAGGCGAGCGCACCCACCAGCAAGAAGATCAATGTTGCGACTGCACTGGCGAGGCCGAAGTCTTGGCCGCCACCACCTTCGAATGCAATCCGATAGGTATAGCTGACCAGCAAGTCGGTATAGCCCGCCGGCTCTGTGGTACCAATCATGTTCGGACCACCTTCTGTCAACAGCATAATCATTACGAAGTTATTGAAGTTGAATGCAAAACTGGCGATGAGCAACGGCATTAGGGGCTTGATCATCAGCGGCAACGTAATCCGCGTAAAGTTTTGAATAAAGTTAGCGCCATCGATAGCAGAGGCTTCATAAAGATCATCCGGTATGGCTTTTAATAAACCCATACACAAGATCATCATGTAAGGGAAACCTAACCAGGTATTCACCAACACCACCATCACACGTGCCAGGAATGGATCATCAAACCAATTGGGACTGATACCAAATAAGGCTTCAAGTACCATATTGATTTCACCAAAACTTTGGTTGAATAACCCTCGGAAAATAAGAATGGAAATAAACGCAGGTACCGCATAAGGTAGAATGAGTAACACGCGATAAATTGCACGGCCTTTTAATTCTTCCCATTGAACGACATTGGCAAGAATAAGCCCAATAATTAACGTGAACACTACCGTTAATAGCGAGAATACAATCGTCCAAATAAAGATACCAATAAACGGTTCTTTTATCCCATCATCGGTCCAAACACGCTCGAAGTTGTCCGTACCAATTTGCACCACATAACCCGGAGCCACCGTATCACCGATAAATTGACCGGCCTCATCAATCGGTTGATAAAAACCAATTTCATCATTTGGCTTCAACGTATCGCCGGTTTTATTATTAATCAGCGCACGGCCATCATCTTGTAAGGTATACAGCGGTTGTTCTGCGGCAAACTTACGCAGCCCGCTCATACGGATGGTATCGCCATTCGGGAACTGAACATCCACCTGACTTAAGGTATCGCGGTTTTTGATCACATCGCGTAGCGTCGCTTTTTCACCCGACAGGCTTTCCACCGGCGAAAGCGCTAACGTTTTGTTCGACATCGACGCCATATCAAACGGCGCGGTCGCAAAGCGCTCACCCGCTTTATCAATCACTAAACGGGTACCTGATGGAGTTTGATACAGAGCAAACGGATAGCTCTGCCCACTTTGAAAAGTACGCTCAAGTAATACCGATTGCGCGCGCTCGAAAGACAGCTGGTTTTTAGCACTATAGTTGGTAAGAGAGAGGCCCACGGTATATACCAAGGGAAAAATGATAAAGAGGATCATCCCAGCAATACCTGGATAGATATATCGCTGAGCATACATCTTCTTATTACCAAAAATGTATAAGGCTAGCGCGGTTAGCACCACAGTTAGCATTGCAAACGCAGTTTCACCACGCGAATACATAAGTATGGTGGCGTAACCATTGATGATCGCCACAGTCGCCAACAACGCCCATTTAATGAACGCTTTTGAGCTACTTGGCAAGAAAGAGCCTGACGTTGTCATAGCTGGAGAACCTTGAACTGACTGCATAAGGAACGCTACTCACATTGTTCGGGAACTGTGCGGGGAGGCTGCCCTCCCCGCAGATAGAGCTTATTTCAGCATTTGTTTTTCTGCATCGTTAAGCGCATCGTCGATGGATTGACGGTCGCCAACCACATTAACAACGGCGTTTTTCGCAGCGCCCCAAAATGCTGTCATTTGAGGAATGTTTGGCATCACCTCACCATGCTTCGCATTCTCCATGGTTGCTGCAATACGGCTGTCTTTCGCCAATTGAGCTTGATAAGAATTCAGCGCAACCGCCCCTAAGGGTTTATCGGCATTGATGGTGGATAGGCCGTCATCAGTCAACACATAGTTTTCTAGGAACTCAACCGCGAGGTCTTTATTCGGTGATGCGGTGCTAATGCCTGCACTGAGCACACCGACGAACGGCTTAGACGCTTCGCCTTGGAAGGTTGGCAGTGTTGTCACGCCATAGTTAATGCCGGATTTCTCGATATTACCCCACGACCATGGACCATTGATGGTCATTGCCGTGTCGCCTTGGTTGAACGACGATTCAGAAACGGAATAATCCATATCAGACGAAATCACGCCATCTTTTACCATGTGCTTAATAAAGCCCAGTGCGTCGTGAACACCTTGCTTGTTGATGCCGACATCTTTGACATCATAACCTGTGGCTGTTTGTTTAAAGGCATACCCACCATCAGCCGCCATCAATGGCCAAGTGAAGTAAGGTTCTTTAAGGTTCCACATGATAGCGGTTTTACCTTGTTCACTGAGCTTGCTGTTCAGCTTCGCCACTTCTTCCCAGGTTTTAGGTGGTGTAGGGACCAAATCTTTGTTGTAAATCAGTGATAGAGATTCCACGGCAATAGGGTAACCCACGTACTTGCCTTTGTATTTCACTGCGTCCCATGCAAAATCAACCATCCCGTCTTTCAAACGCGCAGAGGGTTTAATTTCTGCCAATAGACCCGACTCGGCATAGCCACCGAAACGGTCATGCGCCCAAAACACGATGTCTGGACCATCGCCGGTTGACGCTGTTTGTGGGAATTTATCTTGCAAGCCATCAGGGTGAGCCACAGTTACCGGAATACCCGTGTCTTGTTCAAAACGTTTTCCAACTTCAGCAAGTCCGTTATAGCCTTTGTCACCGTTAATCCAAATAGTGAGCTGGCCTTCTTCGATACTCGCCTGTGCCCCAAATGAGCCGAGAGCAATAAGGGTTCCGAGGGCAACAGCACTGAGTGATTTCTTCATCTTTCTATCCTTCTTCTACTGAGGTGTAGCACGATTCCTTGGCGGATGAGCTGTATTTCACGGTCTATCATGGTTAATTCACCGCAATTCCTCATCATCCCGTCCTCTACGCCCTACGCCACTGCGAGCGAATTCGTGATCCATATCGCTCGCCGCCGATGATGCGGCTCACAAAAATAAACCTAACGTGATCAAGTTCAACTAATTGGCTGATAATTTTGTGACGTACGCCCTCAAATTAGTTTGGGGAGTAGTTCATCCTCCTCCCCGTCTACTCCCCCTGTAATAATTCTGCTTGGGAGGATGTATGACTGCCGTGATTCGCCCAAACTGAATACCATCAAAAAAGCATTGGTGAGCAATCACACGATATGCTTAAGCTTTAACCCGTTAACTATTCAACAAATAGGTTAACGGTTATTTAGGTCTTAAGTGACGTGCGATGAAATAACGCAAACACCTATAATGCGTATTAAGCCGAATTAATGAAAAGCGATTGAGGGCGAGCGACATGGCAAGTGTCACGTTTAAAAACGTTTGTAAAGCGTATGACGACGATGTAATGATTTCTAAGAACGTTGACCTAGAGATTAAAGACGGTGAGTTTGTCGTCTTTGTCGGACCTTCCGGTTGCGGTAAATCTACATTACTGCGCTGCGTTGCAGGCTTAGAGGATATTACCTCAGGTGATTTATATATCGATGACCAACGGATTAACGATGTTGAGCCATCCAAGCGCGGTGTGGGGATGGTCTTCCAATCTTACGCGCTATATCCCCACCTTAACCTGTATGACAACATGTCATTCGGTCTGAAATTAGCCAAAGCTAACAAAGCAGAAATAGATAAACGCGTCCATCACGCGGCAGAGATCTTGCAGCTTGGTCACTTGTTGGATAGACAGCCAAAATCACTGTCGGGTGGACAACGTCAACGTGTGGCTATCGGCCGTACTCTGGTTTCACAGCCAAAAGTGTTCTTGCTGGATGAACCGCTTTCTAACCTTGATGCCGCGTTGCGGGTGCAAATGCGCGCGCAAATTACCAAGCTCCAACGTCAGCTGGGCTGTACCATGATTTATGTCACCCACGATCAAATCGAAGCCATGACCATGGCCGATAAAATCGTGGTCTTGGATGAAGGGCGAGTCGCACAAGTTGGCCGACCACTCGAGCTCTACCATTATCCTAAAAACCGCTTTGTCGCTGGCTTTATCGGCTCACCTAAAATGAACTTTATGAGCGTGTTTATTGATGATGTCGAAGCCGAACGCGTTAAAGTGCAAATGAGCAATGGCACCACGTTCTGGATCCCCGTCGATGGCACCACAGTGACACGAGGCGATCGCATGTCACTCGGCATTCGTCCCGAGCATTTGCTAGCGGCGAAAGACGGTGATGCTGTGATTGAAGGCGAAGCTACTATCGTTGAAAAGCTCGGTAACGAGACACAAATTTATATTAGCCTCGACAGTGCCGATGCGGATGTCATTTACCGTCAATTGGATACGGTTGAAATCGAAGCCGGAGACAAATACGCGATTGGTATTCCTGCACACCGTTGCCATTTGTTCCACAGCGATGGCCGTGCCTGTAAACGCCTGCACCGTGAAAACGGGGTAATTTTTGAAGAAGAGGCGGAACAAGTCGCCTAATCACATCCTCCTTACCAAGGCCGCTCTCTTAGCGGCCTTTTTGATCCCGCTGGCTGCCAAAGACCCTCTCCTTGAGACAAGCAATCGCGATTGACAGGCACGTTCGACAGGCTCAAAAAAAGCGCCTCTCCGGGCGCTTTAGCTCAATTCATTGCCGATACAGACGATGTATCACCCCTCCCACCGATAGAACACGGTCGCTAATGGCGGTAACGTCAGTGATAATGATTGTGCTTGTCCATGAGCCGCGGTGTTTTGCGTATCGATCTCCGCGGGCAATGGATAGCCGCTCCCCCAGAATGCCGCATCATCGGTATTCAGCAGCAGAGAATAATGTCCGGCATGGGGCATCCCCAAGATAAACGAGTCACGCGGTACCGGTGTAAAGTTACTGACCACCAGCACACGCTGCCCATCATCGCTGATCCGCTCATGAGCAATCACGCTCAACGCGTGGGCATCTTGTAAACGCCACTCAAATCCAGCGGGATCGCAATCGAGTCGATAAAGCGCAGGCGTTGAGGTATACAAGTGATTGAGGGCCTTCACCAGCGACTTCACGCCCTGATGCCGTGGATATTCCAACCAATGCCACTCCAGTTGACCATCATGATCCCACTCGGCGGTTTGGCCAATTTCCGTACCCATAAAGTTCAGCTTTTTCCCAGGCTGACCGTACATGTACCCCAAATATGCGCGTAAATTTGCCGTTTGCTGCCACTCATCTCCCGGCATTTTGTTAAGTAGGGCGCCTTTGCCGTACACCACTTCGTCATGCGACAGTGAGAGTACATAGTTTTCACTGAAGGCGTATACCAACGGAAAAGTCAGCGTGTCGTGATGATATTGGCGATGGATGGGCGCTTCACGAATATAGCTCAAGCTGTCATGCATCCAGCCCATGTTCCACTTAAAGCCAAACCCGAGTCCGCCTAAGTAGGTAGGCGCAGACACGCCGGGAAAAGCGGTAGACTCTTCGGCAATCGTCATCGCATTCGGGAAACGTTGGTAAATGGCTTCATTCACCCATTTCAAGGTCGCAATCGCATCATAGTTTTCGCGCCCCCCATCGGGGTTCGGTAGCCATTGATCGTGCGAACGCGAGTAATCGAGGTAAAGCATCGACGCCACCGCATCGACGCGTAACCCATCAATATGGAAATAATCCAGCCAATACAGCGCGTTGCTGACCAGAAAACGACGGACATGTTCTTTACCCATGTCGTAGATATGGCATTGCCAATCATTATGCCACCCGCGGCGCGGATCGGGGTCATGATAAAGCGGCGTGCCGTCGAAATAGGCTAAGCCATGATCGTCACTCGGAAAATGCCCGGGCACCCAGTCCAAGATCACGCCAATCCCTGCTTGGTGACACTGATCAACAAAATACTTAAAGTCATCCGGCGAGCCATAACGACTCGTCGGTGCAAACAAACCAACCGGTTGATAGCCCCACGAGCCATAAAATGGATGCTCACTGACCGGCATCAACTCGACATGGGTATACCCCATTTCGACTAAATAGGGCACCAGTCGCGCCGCCAACTCACGATAGCCCAGCGGATTTCCCGTCTCGTCATGCTGCCAAGAACCGATATGTAACTCATAAAAAGACAAGGCTTGTTGGTGCTTGGCGGTAACAGGCCGCGTCTGCCAAGCCGCATCTTGCCATTGGTAAGCCTGATGGTCGTAGGTTAACGACGCAAACGAAGGGTATTGCTCCGCATAAGCACCGAACGGATCTGCCTTGTGAGGCAGTGAATGCCCATCGGGCCCGGTGAGCGCGTACTTGTAGCGACAATCCGCGCCCAAGCTAGGCACAAAGCCCACCCAGTAGCCGTCATCGAGTCGCGTCAGTGGATCAGCCTCTGACTGCCAATGATTCCAATCACCAATGACACTGACAGAACGCGCGTTTGGGGCATAAACCAGAAAACGGACGCCTTTGATGGGCGTTCCATTAACCGGAAGTGTCATTAGCTTGGCCCCCATCTGATGATAGGCCTGATGAGGATCGGATAGATGCGCAGCATTAAGCGCATAGTCGTCCGCAGCGATGGTGCCATGCGGCTTAGGATTAGTGGTGTCAGGCACGGTTGTCTCCTTATCAAAAAACGCCCTACCCCTGAGGTGTTGGCTGTCACCGAGGATAGAGCGTTAAAACGTGGCATCGTGGTTATATATCGTGAATCATGCGACCGACTGACGGCTGGCGTGCTGTCGAACGCGGGTTAAATCACGCGCCAGTTGGTTCACTTCCTCTTTGCTAAATAAGGCATCGAGGTTCACCGAAAGCTTACGACGCCAGTTAGGATATTCATCGACCGTCCCCGGAATATTGACTGGCTTGTCCATTTCTAACCAATCTTCCAGTTGCACACTCAACAACGCAGACTGTCCTGCCGCTACATGCAACTGCAACGCACGGCTTAGGTAGCCATCCATTGGCACGTAACGCGCATCGTCACCGACACCTTCCGGTAACATGCCATGCCAACGCACACTGTCTAGAATGCCTTGTTTGGCTTTTAAACGGCCATCAAACAAGGCTTGCAACTGTGACTCGTCCGGATAAAGCCCCAACTCTTGTCCCATTTTCAAATCGTCGCAATGCCAAAAACCTCGGATGGTTGGCATATCATGGGTACACAAGGTAGCCATTGCTTGCTCCGCATAATGGGCAGGGGAGATAAAGCCACCATCGTCTTTCGAGGTTTCAAAGAAGAAGACCTTGTAAGAATGCACCCCCGCATCACGCAGTAAATCGACAATTTCATCGGGAACCGTACCAAGATCTTCACCAATTACACTGCACTGATGACGGTGCGACTCGAGTGCCAAAATCGCCAGCATGTCTTTAACGGGATAATAGAGGTACGCGCCTTCGGTGGCATTTTTCCCTTTTGGGATCCACCACAAACGGAGCAAACCCAACACATGATCGATGCGCAGTGCGCCGCAGTGTTGCATGTTTGCGCGTAGCAGCTCGATAAATGCTTCATAGCCGGTTTCTTTCAACGCATGCGGGTCAAACGGCGGTAGTCCCCAGTTTTGACCTAATGGCCCCAGCACATCCGGTGGCGCACCGATACTCGCATCCAGCACCAATGGCGAATGATCGGACCACGTTTCGCTGCCCGCATCAGACACCCCAACCGCCAAATCGCGATACAAACCCATCGCCATGCCTTTTTCTTCAGCCAGACGCTGTGCTTCTTCAATCTGTCCTTGTGCAATCCATTGTAAATACATATACAAGTGGACACTGTCTTGGTGCTGCTCAACAAAGGCCTGGGTCGCCGCACTTTCATAGCGTCGATACTTTTCGGGGAAGACTGGCCAGCCCCAAATACTGTCATCATCCGCGCGCAAATGCTGATGCAATGCATCAAAGGTCGCTTGTTGCTTCAAGCTATCGCCTCCTTGCTCAACAAAGTCAAGAAAGGCACGGCCGCGGGCTGTGTCTTGGGTTAGGTGTCGCTGTTTAAACTCCTCGAAAAGCAAGGGTAAAACGGCCATTTTTAGTGCCGCGACTCCGCTGTAATCGACCCAATGCGTTTCGCGCACGGCCTGCAAACGACGCTGAAAGTCGGCACTGCCCACCAACTGCTGAGCCTTGGCACTTAATGCAAACTCCGACACGGCACTGACATCGATATAGAGTAAGTTCAACCAACGACGTGACGACGGGCTATAGGGGCTCGCTGCTTCTGGGTTGGCAGGAAATAACGCATGAATAGGGTTAAGACCCACGAAATCTGCGCCACGCGACGCCAGATCACTGACCAACTGCTTGAGATCGCCAAAATCACCAATCCCCCAGTTATGCGGGGTACGCAGCGTATAAAGTTGAATACTCGGCCCCCACATTTTTTTGTGTTGGTCGAGTTCAGGCTGCATGTAGCAACGCGCAGGTGCCACAATTAACGTCATTTCATAGGGGGTTTTGCGGCGTTTTCTCATTACCGACAAACGGTGGTATCCCCAGGGTAAGGTGCAGGGCAGATTGAAGACCAACGGCCCCCCTTCACGACGTTCATCACGCACAATTTGGGATTGCAGATAGCCTTCGAAGCACTCACCTTGCTCGGTATCGATGCGCCAGCTAAAGTCACTCTCTCTGGCACTGGTGCCTAAATGCAATGCGACCTCGAGCGGTTCATCGTCGCGAATGACTTGAACTGGCGACAAAACGCCTTCTTTGTGTTTTTTCTCTGCTGAGGCCAGTAGCGTTTCATCGTTACGGGTGTCATAGCCAAGTGACGTCAACAAATCATATAAGGTGCTGTCTGGCACAGAGGCTTCAGTGCCCCATGCACTGATGTAGCGGTCGGCTAAATTTGCCATTTGTGCGACTGTTTTAAGTGCAGGTTGTTTCATCGCATTCTCCGAGGGGTCCGCCCCCTTCTTTTATCGGCCATTGCAGTTATTGTTATTGTGGGTGGCACCCTATGTCGTGCCATCCATTTAGCATGTCAGCTTGGTATCAAAGGCTTAGCGTTTTACCGCTTTCAGTTGCCAAATGTTAGTGACATAGTCTCGAATTGAGCGGTCAGAGCTAAATTTGCCCATCAGCGCGGTGTTCAAAATTGCTTTATGTGCCCACAGCGTTGAGTCACGATAATCGCTATCAATTTGATTATGAGCACGCACATAATCGGCAAAATCCGCTAAGCACAAATACGGGTCGCCACTGGCCATCACACTATCGAATACCGGACGGAGTAATCCTGGGTGTCCCGGCGTGAAGGTGTCATCCAACAGGCTATCAAGCGACGCTTTTAACAGCGGCTGTTGATGGTATTCGTGATCAGGGTGATAACCTTTCTCACGCAATGCATTCACGCCTTCCACGTCGAGGCCGAAGATATAGATATTGTCATCACCCACTTCCTCACGAATTTCGACGTTCGCGCCATCCATGGTCCCGATAGTCAATGCACCATTAAGCGCCATCTTCATATTGCCGGTGCCCGACGCTTCTTTGCCGGCCATCGAAATTTGTTCAGACACATCAGCAGCAGGAATAATGATTTCCGCCATGCTGACTCGGTAGTCAGGGATAAAGACGACTTTAAGCTTGTCACCGACTCGTGGATCGTTATTGATCGTCTCTGCCACCTTATTAATCGCAAAAATGATCGATTTGGCGAGCGCATAGCCCGGCGCGGCTTTGGCAGCAAAGAACACCACACGAGGCGTCATATCGAAATTCGGCTCATGGATCAGACGGTGATACAGAGAAATCACATGTAACAAGTTCAGATGTTGACGCTTGTACTCATGAAGACGTTTGATTTGAACATCAAAGATGGCGTCAGTGTTTAGCGTGATGTCTAGATGGGTTTTTACCCAATCAGCAAGACGCTGCTTGTTGCGCTTTTTCACTGCCATAAAGGCTTTTTGGAACGCTTTGTCATCAGCATACTGGGCAATTTGCTCCAGTTGCTCGAGATGAGCCGGCCATTGGTCGCCAATTTTTTCACTGATAAGGGCAGAGAGATCTGGGTTACAGAACTTCAACCAACGACGTGGCGTGATCCCGTTGGTCACGTTTTGGATACGGCCCGGATAAAGCGCATCAAATTCAGGGAAGAGATCGCGTTTTACCAACTCAGAGTGCAACGCCGCCACACCGTTGACCGCGTACGAGCCAATCACACAGAGGTTTGCCATGCGCACCATGCGCTCGCCCTGATCGTCAATCACAGACAGCACTTGCTGTTTGCGGACATCGCCCGGCCATTTCGCAGCAACGTCTTGCAAGAAGCGGTGGTTGATTTCAAAAATGATTTCCATGTGACGCGGCAGCAAGTTCGCCATTAACGACTCGCTCCACGTCTCCAGCGCTTCTGGAAGCAAGGTATGGTTGGTGTAAGCAAACGTCTGGCTGGAGATAGACCAAGCGTCATCCCAGCTCAAATGATGCTCATCCAACAGCACTCGCATCAGCTCAGGAATGGCGATAGTCGGGTGAGTATCATTCAACTGAATGGTTTCATAATCTGGAAGGGCAGCCAGTGGGTGGCCAGCATCTAAATGGCGACGAAGAATATCCCCAACGGAGGCCGCACTGTGGAAGTATTGCTGCATCAAACGCAACGTTTTACCCGCATCATGATTATCGTTCGGGTAAAGCACTTTGGTCAGGTTGCCTGCATCAATCGCGGCTTGTTGCGCACGGGTATAGTCACCATCATTGAAGGCATCGAGTGCAAATGGCGTCAGTGCTCGACCTTCCCATAAGCGAAGTGGATAAACCGTATTACTTTGATAGCCCACGATAGGCAGATCCCAAGGCATCGCTTGAATATGAAGGCTAGGAACCCATTCGCGGCGCGTGTGACCGTTTTCTTCAATCACCGCTACGTGGCCATAAAAGCCAACCGTTTGGGCAAGGTCAGGACGAACCACTTCCCACGGATAGCCTTCTGGCTCACGCCACGCATCCGGTGCTTCTTGTTGGGCGCCATCTTTAAATGATTGACGGAACAGACCATACTCATAGTGCAAGCCATAGCCGACCGCTGGATACTGTTGGGCTGCGAGCGAGTCCATAAAACACGCGGCCAAGCGGCCCAAACCACCATTCCCCAACGAAGGATCACGCTCTTGCTCAAGCAAATCGGTCAGGCCAAACCCAAACTCGCTGACCACTGCCGCAATTTCATCGTAAAGCCCCATGCTGATCAGGTTGTTGCCCGTTAAACGGCCAATCAAAAACTCAAGGGATAAGTAGTTCACACTCTTCGCTTGTTTGATGGCTAAATCGTTTTCTGTCGCAACCAGATCACTGGTGGTATGTTCGGCCAGCGCGCGGCCTAAGGCGAGATACCAATCGCGCATCTCAGCGGTTTCGGGGGTGCGACCAAGCTGCGTCAAATGCTGGGTCATACTGGCTTTAAAGGCGCTTTTATCAAATGCGTGTTGCTGTTTAGGCGTCATGTCATCGCTCTCGTAATGGAAGAAAATCTCGATGACAGTCATCCTGCCCAAGCCTGTCGATGCAAACATCCTCCCGAGACAGGAGGAGGAAAGGAGGAGTTGTCAGGGCGTAGAGAGCCACATCACAAGCTGTGAGTGAGCTTGCTCTCATCAATGGAGGAATTTCGTGATATTGAGGTGATAAAAATCACAATTTGAGGGAACACTGACCAAAATACGGCTGTGAAAAAAGAACAATCCCTTTTGTTAATTTTGTGCGCTAACGCAAATTGTGGGGGCATTCATCGTCTCTGGCGTGTAACATCTTCTATATTCCGTATCCGAAACAATAAAATTAGTGACTTTAATCACAATTAAAAGGCGTAGCTGCACCAAAATAGAGCAATTGCACCATTATCAGCGCTGGATCATAGTTTGTGACAGACCAGTTACATACACTTGCGTACAAGGATAAACGCGGCAAAGCCGCACTCGCTGTAAAGGACCTTCTCGCTATGTGGATCCCGTCAAAACTTACCCGTCCCGGCCGTCTCTACAATGCCATCTTGCGCCCGCGCGTATTGGATATCCTCCAACAAGCGCCACATTACAAATTGGTGTTGTTCCGCTCGCCGGCAGGTTACGGCAAAACCACCATGGCCGCACAATGGCTCGCCGATCAAAACCATGTCGGCTGGTTCAGCATTGATGACAGCGACAACGACAGCTTCCGCTTTATCAACTACTTGTTGCAAGCATTAAATAAAGCGACCCACGATGGGTGCCCCAATACCGTTAAGCTAGCAGAAAAACGCCAGTTCTCATCCCTGCGTGCGCTGCTCTCCGATGTTTTCGCTGAGCTGGCTGGGTTACAGTCCACCTGTTATCTGGTATTGGATGACTACCAATTGATCGACAATGAAGACATTCACGAAGCAATGCGCTTTTTTATTAAGCACATGCCCGATAGCCTGACTTTGGTGGTGACCTCGCGCGCGAATCCGCCGCTAGGGACAGCAAATTTGCGGGTTCGCGATCTGATGATCGAGATCGGCAATGAACTGCTTGCGTTCGATAATGAAGAGACCACCCGCTTTTTTAATCAACGTGTCGCCGATGGTGTCGACGAAACCACCGCGAGCACCCTTTGTGCCTACGTCGAGGGCTGGCCATCTGCCCTACAATTAATTGCGATTCAGGCTCAGCATCAAAAACGGACCCTGATGCAAAGTGCCGCCTCCTGCGCGAGTTTTAACCATGCCCACCTTTGGGATTATTTGGTCGAAGAAGTGTTCGATCTGCTGGACAGTGAAACTCGTCAGTTTTTAATGCAAGTTTCCGTGCTGGAAATGTTTAATGACGAGCTGGTCTTTGCGCTGACCGAGCGCGAAGACGCGCTCGGCATGCTCGAATCGCTCAACCGCTACGGTTTATTCATCTATCCGTTGGAAGGAGACAATAACTGGTTCCGCTTCCACCATTTATTTGCAGAGTTTCTCGCCCATGAGCGTCAAGCACGGATCCCTCAACAGCAACAACACTTAAACCGACAGGCAGCATTGGCTTGGCTAAAGCTGAATACGCCCCATCAAGCATTGCGCCACGCCCGCTACGCCGAAGACGATACCTTGATGGCGGATATCCTCAATCAGCATGGTTGGCGTATGTTTAATCGTGGAGAGCTCTCGACCCTAGAGGCGGCTATCGGCCAAATCAGTAATCAGTTGCTATTCACCTACCCCAACTTAGGTCTGCTACGCGCGTGGTTAGCGCAGAGTCAACACAGATATCATGAAGTCGGCGAACTTCTCGCAGAAGCAGAGCAAGCCTACCAAGAACGTAATATCACGCTTGATATTGATTATCAGGGAAATGCCAACGCGTTACTGGCCCAAGTTGCCATCAATCGCAATGACCCTGACCAAGCGATGGCGCTGGCTGAGCTGGCACTCAGCCAACTTGACAGCGCGAACTATCGCGGTCGCATTGTCGCCACATCCGTGGTGGGAGAAGTAAATCACGTGGTTGGGCAGCTTGATCGCGCTCTGTCTATGATGCAGCAAACAGAGAAACTCGCGCGCCAGCATCAAGTCTATCACCAAGCGTTATGGGCGATTTTACAACAAAGCGAAATTTTGCTCGCACAAGGCTACGTGCAAGCGGCATTCGAATTGTTGGATAGCGCCGATAAATTGATTGAAGATCAGCAGCTCCACCAAGTCCCTTTGCATGAATTTGCGCTGCGCTTGCGGGCACAAATTCTATGGTGCTGGCATCGATTGGATGAAGCCGAAGTCTGTGCGCATAAAGGACTTCGCGTGCTGGAAACGCAGCCGCCGAGCAAACACTTGCACAGTTATTCCATGCTGGCTCGCGTCGCGATTAGCCGTGGTGAGCTCGATAAAGCCTCAAAGTATATCGACCATATCGAACACCTTCTTCGTGAATCGGTTTACCACGTAGACTGGACCGCCAATGCCTCGCTGTCACTACTCTTATACTGGCAAGCCAAACATGAGCTCACCAATATCGATGAATGGCTCCATCAAGCCGTGCGTCCCGACACTGCCAGCAACCATTTTTGCCAACTGCAATGGCGAAATATTGCCCGTGCGTACTTACAACTGGGACATCATGACAAAGCCCGCGAGGCGTTGGCCTTCTTACGTAAAGAAGCCGACCGCGCATGCCTAGTCACGGATAAAAACCGCAACCTGATTGTGGAAGCCGTACTCGCCAGCCGAGAGCAGGAAGAAGAATATGCGAAAACCCTACTGCAAGAGGCGCTCACGCTAACCAACCAGACCGGCATGGTGGGTAACTTCTTAATCGAAGGCGAGGCTATTGCGCCCTTACTGCACCAATTGCTTCAACAGCAAGCACTCGGGGCATTAGAGCGTCATCGCGCTCAGCAACTGCTGAAAGAAATTGCCAGTCATCAGCGCAGCCGCGCCGTTCACTTTGATGAAGATTTCGTCGAAAAATTGGTGAAACACCCCAACGTCCCCGAGTTAGTGCGCACCAGCTCGCTCACGCAACGCGAGTGGCAAGTCCTTGGGCTCATCTATTCGGGCTTGAGCAATGAACAAATTGCTCAAGAGCTCGATGTCGCCGGTACCACCATCAAAACGCATATCCGTAACCTTTACCAAAAGCTGAATATTGCAAACCGCAAAGAAGCGATTGTCACTGCAGAAAATCTACTGCAACTGATGGGTAGTTAACGGATGAAGCCTACGCCTTTGGCTATTCGCTAAGGGCGTAGGCGCTGATTATTCTCCGCCTACCTTTCGTGATACGTTATTGAATTATTGAAATATTTTCTTATTCATCAGTTGATTTATAACGCGATCACAGTTGGTACATTTCACCTTTCAGTAAGCTTGGCCTCCCTACAAAACATAAAGGTCAACCTGATGAATCATCTGTTAAATAAACATCCTCTTGCACTGCCTTTTACGATTGCCTCGGCAATCGTATTAACAGGCTGTCCGTTAAATGACGATAACCCTGACGTCGATACCAACCCAACCGCCAGTGTTCGTGATGCGGGCACCAGCGATGCCAGTGTGCTATTTGCTGACGCCGATACCCTGCTCACTCATCAAACCAACGCCACCTCGCTCACCTTGTATTACTCCGCTGATGGCACGATGCGCTATAACCCGGACACACAACAGGTGGAAAACGCCACCGCGAGTGTCGAATCCACCCTTGCCACGCGCGATCATTGGCAGACATCGTTTCCCCATTTGCAAGGTAACGTCAAAGGGTTCGATTTTGACTTTGTTGACGCTGATATTGCGCTGAAGCAATGGCTTAAAGGACAGCTTCTCGCTATCGCCAAAGACGGTGATACCGTATTAACCGCAACCGATGTGCAACCGGCCCGCGCGCTTGATGCCTTGTACGCAGAACACGCCGAAAAACTTAACTATGGGGCCATCCCTGACGCTGGACACACTGAGTTTCGTCTTTGGGCCCCTACCGCACAGCAAGTCTCGCTGGTGCCCTATCAATCGGCGAGCGAACAAAACGCGCCCAAACAGCGCCAAACGCCCATTAAAATGGACTTCGACGCCGAGTCAGGAAGCTGGCATGTTGCCACCACGGCGCTGAATCATGGTGACTATTACCGTTATCAACTGTCGGTCTATCACCCTGTCACACACCGTGTCGAGCGTCTCGAAGTCACGGATCCTTACTCACATAGCTTGTCGACCAACTCCAGCTATTCACAGGTGGTCGATCTGAATGCGCCCGCGCTTAAACCCAGTGGTTGGGATACGCTGAGTGCGCCTCACTCGCAGCAAAATCCCGCCAACAGCGTGATTTATGAGGCGCACGTGCGTGATTTTTCCGCGCTCGATCAATCCACTCCCCAAAATCTGCGCGGCAAGTACCTTGCTTTTACCCAAAACACCACTGAGCCAGTCAAACACTTAACCGCGCTCGCGCAATCTGGGGTTACTCACTTGCACCTACTCCCCGTGTTTGATATTGCCTCCATCAACGAAGACGTCGCACAGCGTATCGATGTCACCGACCGCTTCTCCACGTTATGTGACAAAGTCCCCTCACTGAAAGATACCCCAAGGCTGGCCAGTGAGTGCGACAACAATCAAACCATCCGAGCGGCCTTAACGGATTTAGCCACCCAAGACAGTGCTGACACCCCCTATGTGCAAACGGTAATGGCGGCGATGCGTCAGTACGACAGCTTTAACTGGGGTTACGATCCTTTCCATTACACCGTGCCTGAAGGCAGTTATGCCACCGACCCTGAAGGCACCGCGCGTATCCTCGAGTTTCGTAAAATGGTCATGGCCATCAAACAGAATATCGGCATGAATGTAGTGATGGACGTGGTCTACAACCACACCCACCAAGCGGGCTTAGGGCCCTATTCTGTGCTGGATAAAGTCGTGCCTTGGTATTATCAGCGCCTTAACCCCGTCACTGGGGACGTTGAGCAATCCACTTGCTGCTCAAACACCGCACCTGAGCATCGCATGTTTGCCAAGCTGATCGATGACTCGATTGCCACTTGGGTGAAAGACTACAAAATCGATGCCTTCCGTTGGGACTTGATGGGGCACCATCCGCTGGCCCAGATCGAGCACACACTTGCCGTTGCCCGCGCCATCAATCCAGATGTGTATTTCTATGGTGAAGGTTGGAACTTCGGTGAAGTCGCCAACGATCGCCAGTTTGTCCAAGCCACCCAAGCAAATCTTGCAGGCAGCGGTATTGGCTCATTCTCTGACCGACTTCGGGATGCGGTTCGTGGCGGCGGTCCGTTCGATGGCGGCGAGTACCTGCGCAAAAACCAAGGCTTTGGTAATGGTCAATGGGTCGCCCCCAATGATTTGCAACAGCAAAACAGCGGGGAAAGAGCCAGTGCCCTGCATAATGCCGACCTAGTTCGTTTGGGTATGGCGGGTAACTTAAAAGATTTTCAGTTGCAGATTGCCAATGGTGACGTCGTGCGCGGGGACGAAGTCGATTACAACGGTCAACCGGCTGGCTACGCGCAAGATGCTTGGGAGATTCAAAACTATGTCTCCAAGCACGACAACCAAACCTTGTGGGATAACAATCAATACAAATTCCCTTACGCCATGCCGCTTGCGACACGCGTCCGCGCCCAAGCCGTGTCACTCTCCACTGCCCTGCTAGGACAAGGGGTGCCTTTTATTCACATGGGCAGCGAGCTACTTCGTTCAAAATCCATGCAGCGTGACTCGTACGACTCGGGCGATTGGTATAACCGCGTCGATTTTACCCAACAAACTACGCAGTGGGACCAAGGGCTGCCGCGTGAAGATAAAGACGGCTACAACTGGCCGATGATTGAAACCGTGATTGCCAATCACAACAGCGAGGCCAAACCAACACCACAGGCAATCAGCGCCATGGACAGCTACTTTAATGAGCTGGTGGCGCTGCGTGCGTCGTCAGGGCTGTTCCACTTAGGCCAAGGCAGCGTGATTAACCAACGTGTCAGCTTTCACAACACCGGCGCCTCACAGATCCCAGGGCTAATTGTGATGCAGCTGGATAACAGTGGTAGTCTGCACGACAGCTCGATTGATGCAACGCGTGACGGCATTATCGTCGCGATCAATGCCTCAGGCACGGCGGTCAATGACTATACCAACATCGACGCTACCGACTATCAGCTTCACAGCTTGCAAGCCAATGCGGGCAACAGCTCGATCGCGTATAACCAACAGGCCGCTCACGTAACCAACGGCAAACTCACCATCCCCGCGTGGTCCGTCGCCGTATTCGAGAAACCTCATCAACCTTAATCGTATTGGGGGGAGTGCTGCTCCCCTCTTATAATTCCCCCTACCCCACAGGATGAATGTCGGTATAATGCGCGTCTCAGCTTTTATCGATGAATAGCATTATGATCAAGAACCTGATCTCAACTTACCTTAAAGGCATGGCGATGGGCGCTGCGGATGTGGTTCCTGGTGTCTCTGGCGGTACGATCGCATTTATTACCGGTATCTACACGCAGTTGCTTGAGAGCATTCGGCGTATCACGCCGCGCCTTTTTACACTATGGCGCCAAGAGGGTTTCAAAGCGGTCTGGCAACATGTTAACGGCACCTTTCTTTGTGTACTCCTAGCCGGCATTCTGACCAGCATTGCCAGTTTGGCAAAAGGGATCAGTTGGATGCTCACTCATCATCCCATTCCACTTTGGTCGTTTTTCTTTGGCCTTATCATTGCCTCGGCCTTTCACATGGCCAAGCAATTACCAACGCCTAAGTTCACCGGTAAAACCCTTGTCGCCGGTGCGCTGGGGGTTGGGTTTGCTTATTGGATTACCGTCGCCAGCCCACTTCATTTGACCGCAAGCCCGGCGACAGTGTTTCTCTCCGGCGCGATTGCCATATGCGCTATGATCCTGCCCGGTATCTCCGGCAGCTTTATTTTGCTTTTACTTGGCATGTACAGCCCTATTTTGAGTGCAGTTCATCAAGCGCAATTTGGCTTATTGGGATTATTCGCTGTTGGCGCGGTAACCGGCTTACTGACGTTTTCGCACCTATTGTCATGGCTGCTACGCCGCTATTATGCGCTGACCCTCGCGTTTCTGACCGGCCTGATGTTAGGTACCTTGGGTAAGATTTGGCCTTGGAAACATACCCTCACTTGGCGCACGAACTCATCCGGTGAACAAGTGCCTCTGGTGCAAGATAACCTCTTGCCCGGCGCCTACGAGGCCGTGGTGGGACATCCGGCACAAGTTGGCCTTGCGGTGATTGCCATGATAGCGGGCTTTGTGTTGGTATTGCTGTTGGAGCGCTTTGCCCCCAGTCAGGACTAAATCATGGACTCTTCTCTCACCGACTCACGTAGCGGTCATCGCCTGCTGACGATTGCAGGCATTGTCGCAGTATTTGCGCTCGCATTCAGCGCACCGACATGGCTAAACACTCTTGCCGATTGGATAGAGGGAGGCTCAACGGCCTCTCTTAACCATTGCTCATTAAACCAACAAACCTGCCATTATCAAGGCTATCAAGCCAGTTTATCGGACCCGACCGTCCACCCCATGCACGCTAACACGCTGACCTTCACAACATCACAACCTCTTAATAGCGAAACCCTACTAGTTAAGCTAAAAGGTGTTGAGATGAACATGGGAGAATATCGCTTAGTGCTGAATCAAATAGACGAAATGCACTATCGCGGCGATTTGATGCTTCCAGTCTGTACTGAGCAGACCATGACGTGGGCAGGAACCATTACGGTACCGGATCAGGGTCAAACACAATTTCCGATCAAAGTGACCATGGAGCGACCATGAGCAAAAAAGCATGGCTAGTGGCATTATTTGCGGTTTGTTTGGGGTTAGGCGCACGCGCTTACTATGACAGTTATCAAGTGAAGCAACAGCAAGCACAGGCTGGCGCCTTACAATCAGATGGGCAACCCTTCAACCTTTTCAATGAAGCCGATCCTCGGCCCCGAATTGTTTATTTTGGTTACACACACTGCCCAGATGTGTGCCCCACCTCGCTGGCGGTATTATCAGCGGCACTCAAGTCACTGCCGCAATCGACACAAGATGCGGTGTCACCGGTCTTTATTACGTTGGATCCAAAACGGGATACCAGTGAAAAGGCGGCCGAATATGCCCATTTCTTTCATCCGGCCATCACAGGTGTGAGTGGCAGTAACGAACAAATTGATCAACTGGCGAAGCGATACGGCGTTTTGTATCAAATTACCGAGCTTGAAGACTCCGCCATGGATTATGCCGTTGACCATAGCTCATACTTTTATTTTCTTTCTCCGAACGGTGAGCTTTTAGAAAAGGTGCCCCACACCTTGAACCCTCAAATGATCACCGCCGCTATTTCTCGAGTGACTGACACCAATAAGGAACCATAATGTCGTTTTTTCGCCTTTTTATCTCAGCCATTGCACTTTTCACTGCATCTTTCAGCCATGCTCATGGTGAGTTTTTTATCCATGACGCCTATGCGCGCGCCAGTGCACCGGGCGCCCCTAACAGTGCCGCCTTTATGGTGTTAGACAATCAAAGTGATGTGCTTAAACGTGTTGTTAGTGCCCAAACTCCTGCGGCAAAACGCGTTGAGCTACACGAGCACGCCATGGCAGATGGCATGATGAAAATGCGTCAAATCCCACAAATTCTGGTGCCCAGCGGCGAACAAGTTGTCCTTCAGCCGGGCGGCTTGCATGTTATGTTGTTCGACTTGGTGAAGCCTCTGAAAGTGGGCGAACAGATTTCCCTAACCCTGACCACTGCTGATGGCCATTCACTGACCAAGCAAATTCCAGTTAAATCTGTCATGGGAGGCATGCAGCACCATAGCGATGAAGGAAATCATCACCACCAATAGCGTTTAACACGTCTTAATGGATGAGTCACACAGCGCGTTAAATGTTAACTGTGTCAAGGTATGGCCGCCAAGTTGAGGATTCAGCAGCAAAATCTCCTATCACCGTCTATGGTAAAAGGTAGTCGCGCTTGCGCGTGACCCTTTTGACGTGATTGCTATCTCCAACAACAATAGCGAGGTTCTCTATGAAAATCCGTCCAATGGCGCTAGCAGCAATAGCTTCAACCGTGTTGCTCGTCGGCTGTACTAGCAACACTGCACTACAACAAAGTGTTGATGATTTATCCGCGAAAGTCGATGCGCTGTCTAACGACGTTTCCATGATGAAAAATGACTCTCAAATGGCGTATGACGAAGCAAAACGCGCCAATGAACGCATTGATAACATGGCACAGTCTTATACAAAATAAGGCAAGATTGAAAGATAAAAACGGCGCCTTCGCGCCGTTTCAGATTGCTGACGAACCCCGCCTTTTTAGGCGGGGTTCTTTTTGATAAGCGGCCGTAGGCCGCGATCGCGATATTTTTTGTTAGAGAGTGGTCATTACCGACCAACGCCTAAATTGGCGGATAGAAGCCAGTATTTGCCTTATATCCGCCATGTTAAAGCCACATTTTCTTAGATCAAAACTAACCACACTAACGCCATCCACACTCTTTATTTACCACTACCTCCCTGGACGAGACTCATTCACACCA
>NZ_MEBP01000114.1:0-52961 GCF_001722075.1 Salinivibrio sp. SS2
CTGGTCTAAGCTCTCATATGTCTGTCGCTATATGTTATCTTATCTTCTTATTCTTTCATTTTCACTTTCCTACTTTCTTTGTCACTTTTTTTTTTAATGATCCGTATACCACCAAGTTCTACTTCCCTGTCATCGTCGTCACCGATACCATTACCCTGACTGCCTCTGATGGCACCCTGCAAGATATTGTTATCACGATTACTGGTAGCGAGGATGCGCCAGAAGTGACCGGTGAATTTGTCGGTTCCGTCACTGAGGGCAATGAAGGCGATGCACCTGTCACTGCAACGGGCACCATTACGATCAGTGATGTTGATAGTAACGATACGCCGACTTTTGCCGATACCACTGAGACAGGTACCTATGGTTCGCTGGAATTGGTCGATGGCGATTGGACTTACACCCTTGATCAGAACAGCGTGCAGGATTTAGACGCTGGCGATCAGGTTACCGACACCATCACCCTCACTGCCTCTGATGGCACCGAACAAGCTATTGTTATCACCATTACCGGGACGGATGACGACCCTGTAGTCAGTGGTGAGTTTGTGGGTTCAGTGACCGAAGGCAATGAAGGTGACGCGGCCGTGACTGCCTCCGGTACCCTTGCGATCAGCGATGTCGACGATGGCGATAATCCAACCTTCGCCAATACCACTGCGTCCGGCACCTATGGTTCGCTCGAGCTAATAGACGGTGATTGGACGTATACGCTCGATCAGTCTGCGGTGCAGAATTTAGACGCTGGTGATCAGATCACCGATACCATTACCCTGACAGCAAGCGATAACACGCAACAAGATATTGTCATCACCATTACCGGTAGCGATGACCTACCTGAGGTCACCGGTGAGTTTATCGGTTCGGTCACCGAAGGTAACGTAGGTGATGCGGCCGTGACTGCAACGGGCACCATTGCGATCAGTGATGTGGATGGCGACGATACGCCCACCTTTGCTAATACCACTGAGACTGGCATTTATGGTTCGTTAGAGCTGGTGAACGGCAATTGGACTTACACACTTAATCAAGCCAGCGTTCAAAACTTGGATGCCGGCGATCAGGTCACCGACACCATTACCCTGACGGCCTCTGATGGTACACCGCAAGATATTGTTATCACCATTACCGGGACAGATGACGACCCTGAAGTCAGTGGTGAGTTTGTGGGTTCAGTGACCGAAGGCAACGAAGGTGATGCACCTGTCACTGCCACCGGCACCCTTGCGATCAGCGATGTCGACGGTGACGATGCACCCGCCTTTGCCGATACCACTGAGGCAGGGACTTATGGTTCGCTCGAGCTGGTGAACGGCAACTGGACTTACACCCTTGATCAAGACAGCGTGCAGGATTTAGATGCTGGCGATCAAGTGACGGATACCATCACTTTGACTGCCTCTCATGGCACCCAGCAAGCCATTGTGATCACCATTACTGGTAGCGAAGATGCGCCTGAAGTCAGTGGTGAGTTTGTGGGTTCCGTCACTGAGGGCAATGAAGGCGATGCGCCTGTCACTGCCACCGGCAGCATTGCGATCAGCGATGTCGACGATGGCGATACTCCGACCTTTGCCAATACCACAGAGACCGGCACTTATGGTTCGCTGGAACTGGTGAACGGCAACTGGACCTACACCCTCGATCAATCTGTGGTGCAGAACTTGGACGACGGTGATCAGGTCACCGATACCATTACCCTGACAGCAAGCGATAACACCCAACAAGATATTGTCATCACCATTACGGGGACGGATGACGCCCCTGAAGTCACCGGTGAGTTTGTGGGTTCGGTCACCGAAGGTAACGTAGGTGATGCGGCCGTGACTGCCACCGGCAGCATTGCGATCAGCGATGTCGACGATGGCGATACTCCGACCTTTGCCAATACCACAGAGACCGGCACTTATGGTTCGCTGGAACTGGTGAACGGCAACTGGACCTACACCCTCGATCAATCTGTGGTGCAGAACTTGGACGACGGTGATCAGGTCACCGATACCATTACCCTGACAGCAAGCGATAACACCCAACAAGATATTGTGATCACCATTACTGGTAGCGATGATGCGCCTGAAGTCAGTGGTGAGTTTGTCGGTTCCGTGACCGAGGGTGATGTAGGCGATGCGCCAGTCACTGCCACCGGTACCATTGCGATCACTGATATCGACGGTGACGATGCACCCACCTTCGCCAATACCACAGAAACGGGTAGTTATGGTTCACTAGAGCTGGTCGATGGCAGCTGGACGTATACGCTTGATCAATCTGCGGTGCAGAATTTAGATGCCGGCGATCAGGTTACCGATACCATCACCCTCACCGCCTCTGATGGCACCGAGCAAGCTATTGTTATCACGATTACTGGTAGCGAGGATGCGCCTGTAGTCAGTGGTGAGTTTGTTGGTTCCGTGACCGAAGGTAATGAAGGCGATGCGCCTGTCACCGCGACGGGCACTATTGCGATCAGCGATGTCGACGGCGACGATGCACCCACCTTCGCCAATACCACAGAAACGGGTAGTTATGGTTCACTAGAGCTGGTCGATGGCAATTGGACCTATACGCTCGATCAGTCTGCGGTGCAGAATTTAGATGCTGGCGATCAAGTCACCGACACCATCACCCTCACCGCCTCTGATGGTACACAACAAGCTATTGTCATCACCATTACCGGTAGCGAGGACCTACCTGAAGTCACCGGTGAGTTTATTGGTTCAGTCACCGAGGGCAATGTGGGCGATGCGCCTGTCACCGCGACGGGCACCATTACGATCAGTGATGTCGATGGCGATGATGCGCCGACTTTTGCCAATACCACAGCGTCTGGCACTTATGGTTCGCTCGAGCTAGTCGATGGTGATTGGACGTATACGCTCGATCAGTCTGCGGTACAGCATTTAGACGCTGGCGATCAGGTCACCGACACCATTACCCTGACTGCGAGCGATAACACGCAACAAGATATTGTTATCACCATTACCGGTAGCGAGGATTCCCCAGAAGTTACCGGTGAGTTTGTTGGTTCGATCACCGAAGGTAACGTGGGCGATGCGGCCGTCACCGCGACGGGCACCATTGCGATCAGCGATGTCTACGGCGACGATACGCCCACCTTTGCCAATACCACTGAGACTGGCACTTATGGCTCGCTGGAACTGGTCGGTGAGAACTGGACCTACACCCTTGATCAAGCCAGCGTGCAGGATTTAGACGCTGGCGATCAAGTGACCGACACCATTACCCTCACCGCCTCTGATGGCACCCAGCAAGCTATTGTCATCACCATTACCGGTAGCGAGGATGCACCGGTGATTACTGGTGACTTTACAGGATCTGTCGTAGAGGGCGATGTCGGTGATGATCCAGTCACCGCATCTGGCTCGCTAACCATTACGGATGCTGATGGTAGTGATACTCCATCCTTTCCAGATACTGTGATATCCGGGGATTACGGTGAACTTGAGTTAGTGAATGGGCAGTGGACGTATACGCTGGATCAAACAACGGTTCAAAGCCTTGCTGCCGCTGAAGTCGTCACAGACGAGATTACAGTTACAGCCAGTGATAACTCTCAACAAACGATTACAATTACGATTACAGGCACAGCAGAGGCACACCCCTCAATAACCGGTACCTTTACAGGCTCTGTCACTGAAGGCGATGTTGGCGATTCTCCCGTTACAGCCACTGGGACTATTCAAGTCAACAATGCGGGTAATACTAACTTTCTGAGTGTGGTTGATGATGGTGATTACGGCCAACTGGTGCTTAATGGTGACAATACATGGACCTATACGCTAGACCAGGCTGCGGTACAACATCTCGATAATGGACAATCGATAACAGATGTAATCACCGTAGCTATATCTAATGGTGTCGAGCAAGCGATCACGATCACCATTACCGGTACCAATGACGCCCCCATATTGACTCAAGCCGTTTCAACACAAACTCTGCAAGAGGATTTTGTTAGCTATACCATTGATCTAAATACAGTATTTTCGGACGTCGACAGCAATGATACGTTAAGCTTTGATGTAGCGAATGTGCCTAGTGGGGTCTCTGTTTCTATTGATGCGAATGGTATCGCAACCATTTCATCGGTCGCTGATTGGAGTGGTACAGAGACGGTGAGCTTTCGTGCCACCGATACCCAAAATGCGAGCCTGACCCATGATGTCATCTTCAACATCGAAGGGGTCGCTACTGCGCCTACCCTTACAGTCAGCCGTGGCGATCAATCACTGACTTATATCGATAGCGCAGGACAAATCTCCGCCACTGATCTCGGAGCGGGCGGGTCTCGAGCCATTCTTTCGCCCTTAACAATCTCCGGCACTGCTAATGAAACGGGTGAAACACTCACTTATCGAATCAGCGGCTTACCAGATGATGCAGTATTATCAGCAGGAACAAAAGAGGCAAGCAGCGGCGATTGGCTACTCACGGACGCGCAACTGAGTGGTCTTAATCTCGCCTCTCCTGCCGATATTACTGGTGTCACGCTATCGATTACGGCTATCAGTGCCGACGGCACGGATCAGGCATCAACCACGGCCACGCTGAATCTAGAAAATGATAGCTTTGCACAGACCGAAGGACAAACCACCAGCATTGCTAGTGTCGACGGACTGATCAGCAACGATACAGATACACAGGCCTCTGTCACCCGCGTTGCCACCAATGCCAGCCAAGGAGAAAGTGGTAACAGTGAAATTGTGATCGGCCCAGCCACTATCGCCACCGCATTGGGTGGCAGTGTGACCGTCAATGCCGATGGCAGTTTTACCTATACTGCACCTGCGGTGAATCATGCAGGCGGCGGTCAAGTCTATGACAGCTTCTCCTACCAAAGTAGCGAGAATAGCGAGTGGACAACCGTGACCTTTGATGTCAGTGACTCCGCGCCGGTTGCCCATGATGATAGCGATAGTGTGGCCTCTGGTGCCTCGACAGGCGGTAACGTTATTACTGCTGGCACTGGCGCTGATACCCTTGGTGCGGATACCACCACGGTGACCTCGGTTAGCTTTAATGGCACCACCTATGCGGTTAACGGCAGTACTGTGATTGCCACATCGCAAGGACAATTAACCATACAACCTGACGGCAGCTACCTGTATCAATCATCCGTGCCATCGACGACAGATGCCAGCACCTTGGATGATGAGGTATTCTCCTATACCCTCACCGACAGCGATGGTGATACCAGTCAGGCGCAGCTTACGCTAGGCCATGACAACAATACTCAACTATTTGCTGATATTAGCTCTGCAGATGAAAAAGGCTTAATTAGCAACGACAATAGTCACACTACCCAAGGCAACTTGTTGGACAATGATATGGGGATTGGCGTCAATGTTAACCTCTATCAAGTTAATGGACAGAGTTTTGGCAGTGATGGGGTTTTAACACTCACCACCGCCAGTGGCACCCTGACTGTTTATAACCAAGACAACAGCCAAGGTTATCGTGCGGGTGACTATACCTATACGCTAGATAGTGCCACCAGCGGCGACAACGTGAGTGAGACATTCACTTATACCACCTATGATCCTACTTCGTGGACACCATTTCGCTCATCAACGTTAACTATCAACATCCAAGATGATGCACCTACGTCTGACAACATCGAAAGTGCCTTGTACGCCACGGCGGAGAGTAGCTCGACCTTTAACCTGATTCTTACCGTTGACCTTTCGGGCAGCATGGCCGATCCAGTTGATCCAAGCGATCCGGATTCACCGACTCGGATGGAAGTAACCAAAGCCGCACTGAAATCTATGGTGGAGGAATACGACAAGCTCGGCGATCTCAACATCCAAATTGTGTCATTTTCGAGTGAAGCCCAGTCTTCAGGTTGGATGCTTAACGATATCGGCAGCGCATTAGACGCAATCGAGGGCCTGTATGCCGGTGGCGGGACCCGATACGATAACGCGCTTAACGAGATCATTAATACTGTCGATACCTCAGGGCTGACTGCAGATAAAACCATTTCTTATTTTATCTCCGATGGGATGCCCAATGATGCTTTTGAAAACAACACCAGCCTACATAGCGCATGGCAAACTTATGTGAGTACGCAAGGCATTGATGAGTCTTTTAGTATAGGAGTAGGTGACGGCATTACCACTATCCCGCTCGCACCTATTGCTATTAGCTCGTCTGGAGATGACGCTCAGAATATCCAAATTGTTTTGGATGAAACAAACCTCACCTATACCTTGTTACAAACCATTGAAAATGGACAAGTGTCAGGCGGCCTCGTGCTGATGGATGATAACGGCAATACTGTTTCCTTATTCGGGGCTGACGGTGGTTATATCTCCGCGCTCACCCTAGATGGACAAACGTACAACTATGATCCTGCGACTGACAGCGCACAGCAGACCTTTGAAACCGCTAAAGGTGGTATCCTCACTATCAACTTTGATACCGGCGAGTACGACTATCGCGTGGCGGTCGACAGAGATATTCTCAACGAGCAAGAGCAAATCGCACTAACGCTTACCGACAACGATGGAGATACCAGTAACGTCAATGTCGCCATTAACCTCTACTACGAGGCGCGGCTTGATGCTAATCACGATATAGTGATTACCAATATTCACGATGGTAGTCCGATCATCATTCCCGGTTTGGCCTTAACCCATAACGATATTCCATCGATGGGCAGCACAATTACAGCCACCGGTAACGCGGTACAAGGGTCGGTAGCTGGCACGGATGACATCATCTTCACGCCTGATAGTGCAATGAGTCCGCAAACCTTCCTTGATCCAATCGGTAACGACTCCGAGTTTATTGCGGAATCCGAACTGGGCGATTTCGCCAACTCGTTTGCACAGGCACAGAGCCTAGACCGTGGTAAGTTCGGAACCATGACACAGGAGGTATGGGCGCATATTGATGCCGGCAACTATGGTGCCAACGCAGCTCTGACAGGTACGGTCCAAAACGGTACCGACAGTGATATGACAAAAATGGATCTCTACCAAAACGAGACCTTACTTTTTGATGATGATCGGTGGTGGAATTACCTCAGCGTTAGGGTTTATGACCAAAACCAACAGCTGCTGGATACTCTCAATCCAGATACTGGCAGCAATAGCTTTACCGCAGGTCAACAAGGCACTTATTACTTTGAGATCGTTTCCAACAATACATTAAATACGACTGAGGACTACGAGATTTATCTTACTTTGGATAGCTCGAACGCGGTGTTGCCAGAGCCTGAACATCAATTTGAATACACCACCTCTAACGGCAGTTATGTGGACAGTGCATTGGTCGATATTATTGCCATTGATGACCAAACACTGGAAGGCGGCTATCAAAGTGAAATTCTCGCCGCCGGTACAGGCGACGATACCCTAATTAGTAATGCGGGAGATGATAGCCTTCTTGGTAATCTCGGCGATGACACGCTTGATGGCGGCCTTGGCGATGATTTGCTGATTGGCGGTAAAGGTGACGATACGCTGACTGGCGGGCTTGGGTCAGACACCTTCGCATTTTTAAACGGTGACCAAGGCTCTGTCGGCGCAGAAGCGGTCGATCGCATTACGGACTTTGATGTGCAAAAAGACACTCTCGATCTCTCCGAGCTGCTGATTGATGAAGACCAAGCCGGTGCAAGCCTTGAAGACTATCTAACCCTTGAGGACAACGATCAAGGTGAAGCCACCTTATACATTGCCTCTGCGGGCGATAATCAAATCGACCAGCACGTGGTGTTCGAGAACCTCAGCGTGGCAGATATGGCGGCAGCCTACGAGATTGATATTAGTGGCCTGAGTAGCCAGGAGCTCAGCGCTTCAGTGATTGATGCCATGATCCAACAAAGCAAATTGATGACAGATTAGCACCCACCTCACACGCCGATACCTCGCCCTGAGGTATCGGCAACTTTACGTTTTATTTTTATCGCCAACGGGGCAGAATAGCGCCAAAGCTCGGGAAATAAACAATAGGGAGCAACTTTGTTATCTGAGTTAAAAAATATTGCCCAACTGTTGGTCGATAACAAGCTACTAACCACCATCGGCGTCGTTGTCGTTGTGAGCGTTATTCGCCGCCTGATCCTGCGTCATATTCGCGGTGACAGTAACTTTCTCAGTGAAGATCAACGTAAGTGGATATCTCGTACGAAAAATGGGGCATTTAGCTTACTGTTACTGTTTTTATTTTTATTCTGGAACACGGAAATTAGCGAGTTTGCCCTCTCGCTGACTGCCATTGCAGTGGCTGTCGTGGTGGCATCGAAAGAAATTATCTTGTGCTTTACCGGCTCCATTCAACGCGCTAGTTCTCGATCATTTCGTATCGGAGATTGGATTGAAGTGGGTAACTCACGCGGCGAAGTGATCGAGCACAATTTGATGGCGACCAAAATTCAAGAAATTGATACCCATCATGGGCACTATTGTTACACCGGAAAGACCGCGACGCTGCCCAACAGCTTGTTTTTTACCACCACGGTAAAAAACCTTAATTTTATGAAGCGCTATGTCTATCACCATTTTTTTTTGGTGATCCGTGGCGATATTAATTTATACCCTCATATTCCCGCGCTGCTGGCACGCATTGACGATCATAGCGAAGATTTTCTCGATGTCGCTCGACGTTATAACCATGTGATTGAGCGTCATGCGGGGGTGGATTTACCAGGGCCTGAGCCACACGTCTATTTGTCTCATACCGATACTGGCGAGCAGCATGTTCACGTCCGCCTGTTCTGTCCAACCGAACGCGCCGCCGAACTCGAACAATTAATACGGGAAGACATTATGACGCTTTATTGCGAAAAACTGCTCCCTGCCGCTGACGGAAAACGGCCAGAGAGCGCCGACGCTGCTGCCTCAGATACTCCCGCGCCACCAGCAAACTCATAACAAAAAGCGCTCGTCGTTACGGCGCGCGCTTTTCAATCCCTGCTTTCTTGGTAAAGGTTTACAGCAAAAACAAGGTTCCTAACCCAAGGAAGGCAACAAAACCAACAATATCCGTCACCGTGGTTAGAATGACCGATCCTGAAAGCGCCGGATCAATTTTAAGCTTATCGAGAATGACCGGAAGAAAGATACCCGCCAAGGCGGCACTGATAATATTGGCGACAATAGCAGCACCAATCACCATCCCTAGTCCCCAGCTGTTAAACCAGTAACCGGCGATCAAACCAATCACTATCGCCCAAAGCACACCATTTAGTAACCCTACTTGCAGCTCTTTGTTCAATAGCGGCCTTAAGTTACTTTTAGATATTTGTCCTAATGCTAAGCCTCGCACAATCAGGGTTAGCGTCTGGCTTCCGGCGATCCCACCCATTGACGCCACCACGGGCATTAATACCGCCAGCGCGACCACTTGTTGCAGTGTCGCTTCAAACAAACCAATAAACCAAGAAGCAAGAAAAGCCGTCATTAGATTAATGCCAAGCCATAGTGCACGATTGCGCGCGCTTTTCATCACCGGGGAGAATAAATCTTCATCCTCATCCAAACCCGCCGTCGCCATAATTTGTGCTTCAGCTCGCTCGGCTTGCATTTCATACGCGGTACCGAGATCAAGCCGGCCAATCAACATCCCACCATCATCTAGCACCGGTAAGGCAACTTCCTCACTGCTAGCAACCTTATCGGCACTCACATAAATATCCTCGCGAGCATTGAGACTCGGGAATTGTTCGCGCACCAACTCACTGATTTTTAATACGCCATCGGCCCCAAAGAGTTTGTGAATCGGCACCGCACCGACCCATACGCCACGGCTATCAACCACGAATACATGATCACAGTATTTCGGCATCACACGGCGCAATAAACGCAACACGACATTCACTTTTGTTTTGGCGGGTACCACTAATGGTTGATGATCACACCAGTGCCCCACCTCGCTATCTGCATATTGCTGAGCAGAGGCATAACGTTGCTTTTGCTCCGTATCCATGCGCCCCAATGCTTCTTCCAGCAAAGGTTCGGTGAGCACATCTTGCAGCTCCAGCAGGGTGTCGGCATCCAGTTCCGCAAACAAGTCATGCAGGCGAATCTCATCCACTGCGCGAATAATCGCTTCACTCGCATCAGCACGCATTTCCGCCAACACCGGCAGCTGTATTGCAGGCGATAATTGCTCCCAAAAACTCACACGATCAGTAACGGGCAAAGACTCAAGTAATAGAGCGAGGTCATCAAGACTGTGGGCTTGCTCGATCTCTTGTGCCACTTCGGGCGTTCCCTCATCAACTTTTGAGAGCAAATCCTCAATTACTTCTTGTCTATCACTGTTTTGCATGGTATTTCCTTCATGAAACTTTTCGTGTGCTCTCTGACGCCATCACGGCGTATTTAGCGACTATTATTTCGTCGCCCTGCCCAGAGATGCCATGACGTTGCCACGACGAATCCCAGACTCTCTCGTATTGCCGCAAAGCGGTAAGTGCGCGCATCCGCGTGCACCTCATACTGCTGACACTACGATAAGATCTGCGTCAATGCGTAGTAAATGTATGCGATGGTTATCACACATCATCGCTTATTTTTCAGATTCTTACCACGAGTAATCGTAATCCCTTCTACGGTAGAGGAAGGGACTTTGTTATAGCGGATCAAAATGAACACTGTGCAACACAAAACACCTAAAGTCAGCGTCGGCTGGCGAGAGTGGGTCGCCCTCCCCGACCTAGGTATTGCTAGGGTGAAAGCCAAAATTGATACCGGAGCACGGACTTCTTGCCTGCATACGTTTAAGATCGAAGAATTCGACCAAAACGGAGAAGCTTGGGTTCGCTTTTGGGTTCACCCTCACCAAGGTGACGATGAAACACACGTCCAAGCTGAAGCCAAAGTGGTAGCCAGACGCGTTGTTCGCGACTCAGGAGGTCATGAACAGCTTAGGTATGTCATACAAACCACACTTCAAGCGGGTACATTACGCTACCCGATAGAAATGACACTAACGGCAAGAGACAACATGCGTTTTCGCATGCTACTCGGCCGCACAGCCATGGCGGGACAAATGATCGTCGATCCCATGCACTCTTTTTTGCTCGGTAAGTAGGAGCGGTTAAACCATGAAAATAGGCATTCTGTCGCGTAACAAAAATCTTTATTCTACGCGTCGCCTGATAGAAGCCTGCGAACAACGCGGTCACGAATATAAAATCATTGATGCGCTACGCTGCTACATGAGTATCAACTCAACGCAGCCGATGATTCATTTAGCCGGTGAGGAGCTGTCAGGATTCGACGCTATCGTACCTCGAATTGGTGCATCCGTTACTTTTTATGGCTGCGCGGTACTGCGCCAATTCGAAATGATGGGCGTATTCCCCGTCAATGAGTCGGTTGCCATTAGTCGTTCTCGCGATAAATTACGCTCAATGCAATTGTTGTCTCGTAAAGGGATCGGCATGCCTCATACTGGGTTTGCCAGTAAGCCCGGTGACATTGCTGACTTGCTGACTATGGTGGGTGGCACGCCCGTGGTGGTCAAGCTGTTGGAGGGAACCCAAGGTATTGGCGTCGTGCTCGCTGAAACTAAAAAAGCCGCAGAAAGTGTGATTGAAGCCTTTATGGGCCTAAAAGCGGATATTTTGGTACAAGAGTACATTAAAGAGTCTAGCGGCGCCGATATTCGCTGCTTTGTGATTGGTGATAAGGTGATTGCCGCGATGAAGCGTCAAGCACAACCGGGCGAGTTTCGCTCTAACCTACACCGTGGCGGGACGGCAAGCCTTGTCCGTATTACGCCAGCCGAGCGTCGAACCGCGATCGCGGCCGCGAAAGCGATGGGACTTAACGTGGCAGGGGTTGACCTTCTTCGCTCCGAGCGCGGCCCCCTTGTAATGGAAGTCAACTCTTCTCCTGGGCTAGAAGGCATTGAAAAAGCAACAGGAAAAGATGTCGCGGGCATGATCGTCGAGTATATTGAAAAGACGGCTAAACCCCAAAGGACACGCACACGTGGCAAGGGCTAAAAAAAACAATGCCATCGATATCGGTGGCGAAACAATCCAAGCTGGCGAGCATGCCAGCTTGGAACTGGAAATGGCGCGCCTATACACTCACGCGCCATTAAATGTCAGCATTGAGGTGTTAAACGGCAAGTTAGAGGGTCCAATTCTGCTTGTTTGCGCTGCCATTCATGGCGACGAGCTCAATGGGATTGAAATTGTTCGTCAAATATTAGCCAAAGTCGATACCGAAAAGCTTCGTGGCACCTTGATTGCTATTCCCGTCGTCAATGTCTTTGGCTTTATTCACAAGTCCCGCTATCTACCCGATCGACGCGACTTAAACCGCTCTTTCCCCGGCTCCGAGCGCGGCTCCATTGCCGGCCGTATGGCATATCAATTATTTAATGAAGTGATCAGTCAGTGTACGCACGTCATTGATCTTCATACCGCAGCGATTCATCGCACCAATCTGCCTCAAATCCGCGCCAATCTTGATAATGAAGGAGCGGCCGAGATGGCGAAAGCCTTTGCGGCTCCCGTTATGGTTGATGCCGCCTTACGTGATGGTTCTCTCCGTGCGGAGGCGGAAGCGATCGGTATTCCAGTCATTACCTACGAAGCAGGGGAAGCGCTACGATTTGAGCCTTACGCCATTAATGCAGGCGTGCGGGGTGTCATTCGAGTGATGCGTCATTTGGGGATGTTACGTCAATCTCGGCGTACCTTACCCTATCAACCGGTTACAGCCCGGGCTACGCGATGGGTGCGCGCTGAAGCTGATGGGATTTTTCGTAGTCATATTGCGCTGGGTGAACGAGTTAATAAGGGACAAATACTCGGTATCATCAGCGACCCAGCTGGCAGCAATGAAGTGGAAATCAAAGCCTCGCAAAGCGGTATTTTGATTGGCCAACAAACTCTCCCTGTTGTCAATGAAGGGGATGCGGTCTTTCATATTGCTTTTTTCTCGCAATCTGACGAACTGATTGAGCAACACTTAGAGGGCTATTTAGATCAAGTGCGAGACGATCAAGACGATGAATTACGATGGGGTATCGGCACACTTTAACTTTGATCTTAAAAGCGAATCATCACCGTACTACTTGCATCGCGCACTCAGATTCATAACACTACGCGTTTTTGTAGCACGGGCAGTTGCCCGCCACACAAGAGGATCGACATCATGCTGACATGGCAAGAAATCGTCACACGAAGCGAACAAGGTAATGTGGCGCCGCGCCAGCGGGTGGAAAAATCAGATCAACAATGGCAGTCACAGCTCAGCGACGAGCAATATCGCGTTACGCGTCAAAAGGGCACTGAACGTGCTTTTAGCTCGGGCATGTGTACCTTGTTTGAGCCAGGCCTATACGGCTGCGTTTGTTGCGGCACACTGTTGTTTGATGCGAATGAGAAGTTTGACTCTGGCACCGGCTGGCCTTCATTCACTCAACCAGCCGAAGATAGCGCTATCGCATACCATAAAGATACCAGTCACGGGATGACGCGCATTGAAACCACCTGTGCCAGCTGTGATGCTCATCTGGGACATGTGTTTCCCGATGGTCCCCCTCCGACTGGATTACGTTTTTGTATGAACGCCGTCGCGTTAAAGAAACTAGATTAACCCACCTCTCCTCAGGTTGCCGAGCCGGTGCATGCTGGCTCTGCTATATTTACTCCATCACCATCAAGTGGTTTTATATCAAGCACTGAAAATGCTCATCATCGGCGACACCTTGTAGGAGACATATGGCATCCACTCTTTCATTCTCCTATTTAGCGCTCTGGGTCGCAGTTTACGGCGCCCTTATCTGGGTTGATATGCGATATATTGCTGTATTAGTGGATGTGCATACCTCGACACTGACTAATATTGCGAGTGGTCTCGCGGTCGTTTTGTTTTATCACTACGGTCGACAGCTATTCGTGCCATTTTTAATCACTAGTGCGCTTGGCCACTCTCTCGCCGCCACCGCTCGGATTGATGATTTGCACGTCGCAGTGTCGCTCTTATTTGGCGCCCTACTTACTGTTATCGCGTTTATCTCCGCAAAGTTATGGGTATCTCGGTGTCAGCACTGCTTAGATAACGTGAGTGTCTTGTTTCGCTTTATTCTTATCGCCTGCTTCATTCCCTCAGTCGCAATGATTTTGCTCGTATCGGTGCCTCTCTATATAGATAACCAGCTCATCCCGGGAAGATTAAAGTTTCTATATATCGAATTCTCAATGACCTATACAACGTCTCTATTGATCTGGGTGAGTCTTTACACGACCTGGCGACGAGGTGGGTTTCAATTAGATAAGATAAACAAAAAAAATACGGGCATGACATTGAGCGCTCTGATGCTCGCAATCGCGGGCTTTTCCTATTTCCCCGGTGCTATTTTTATTATCCTCGCACTACTAGTTTATATTGCATCTTCTGGGTATTGGCGAACACTGCTCGTTTCGCTTGTGATCCTGATTACTTCGATCTTAGTGATGGTCCCGCACAGTCTAGGCGCTTTTGCGATTCCAGATCTTGATGATGGCATTCTGGCTTTATTAATTTACGTATTCACGACAGTGCTCGTTAGTATCAGTATATCTATCCATGCCTCAGAACTAAGAAACGCTGTGGCAGCTCGAGATAATTGGCAAAGAAAAGCTAGCCTTGATCCATTAACCGGCACCGTGAACCGCTACGGCCTACTCCCCGAATTAGCCATCGAGCATGAGTTCGCTAAACGCGCACGTTACTTTTACACAGTAGCGGTTATCGATATTGACCACTTTAAACAGATCAATGACAACTATGGCCACCTTGCTGGCGATCAAGTATTGAAAGATGTCGCTGGCATCATCACAGACACAGTGCGCCAGAACGATTTAGTTGCTCGCTATGGCGGTGAGGAGTTCGTGGTCATCTTTCGCAACACGCGCGCAAGCGATGCCACTCATGTGGCAGAACGGATCCGAGAACGTATCGCCGCTAGTGTTTCTCACATTGATGACCAGCCACTGGCCTATACCGTCAGCTGCGGTTTGGCTGAAAACCATACGGACGATATTCACCCAGAGCGTGTTTTTGACCGAGCCGATGATTGCTTATATCAGGCCAAAAAGACGGGGCGCAACCGTGTTGTTATGGCGCCCCCACCCTAATATTTATTCAGCGATACCGCCTTCGGTGAGCTTGGCTGGATCAAGCAATTGCGACAAATGCTCGCGGCCGAGATCCGTTTCTTCCTCCGCGACGTCCAAGATAGGCCGACCCTGTTGATACGCTTTCTTCGCAATTTCAGCGGCTTTAAGGTAACCCACAACTGGGTTAAGCGCCGTCACTAAAATAGGGTTACGGGCTAGCGCTGACTGTAAGTTATCTTCTCGCACTTTAAAGGTCGCCACCGCTTTATCTGCTAGCAGATGAGCTGCATTCGCCAATAGACGAATACTTTGCAGTAAGTTGGCAGCAATCACAGGCAACATCACGTTCAGCTCAAAATTCCCCGATTGCCCCGCGACCGTGATGGTAGTGTCGTTGCCCATGACTTGTGCCGCGACCATAGCAGCGGATTCTGGAATAACAGGATTCACTTTCCCTGGCATAATAGACGATCCCGGCTGTAACCCCTCTAGCTCAATTTCTCCTAGCCCGGCAAGTGGGCCCGAGTTCATCCAACGTAAATCATTGCTCAGTTTCATGACCGCAACCGCAGTTGTCTTCAACTGGCCGTGCAATCCCACCAGCGCATCTTGGCTACCAATCGCAAAAAAAGGATTCTCGCTCGCCGTGAATGAGGAGTGACTACACGCACAGACTGCGTTGGCAAAACGCTCGGCAAATAATGGGTGAGCATTGATTCCCGTCCCTACTGCCGTGCCACCCTGAGCCAGTGCGCGCACCGATGATAGGCTTTGGGTAATTTGTACCATTGCGTGTTCGACCTGCTGAGTCCAAGCATCTAGCTCTTGACCAAGAGTCACAGGCATCGCATCCATCAAGTGAGTGCGACCCGTTTTCACGATATGACCGACTGTGCGTTTCTTTTCCTGTAACGCGTCACGTAAATGCGCTAACGCGGGAAGTAAGGCTTTTTCACAGCCTAATGTGGCACTGATCTGGATAGCCGTAGGAACAGAATCGTTACTACTTTGACTCATATTGACATGATCGTTGGGACTGACCGTTTCACCACACTTTTCAGAGGCCAACGTTGCCAGCACTTCATTCATATTCATGTTTGAGCTCGTGCCTGAGCCGGTCTGAAATACATCAACGGGAAACTGCGCTAAATGCTCACCATCAATGATGGCTTCGGCACTTTGGCGAATCGCATGTGCGATGTTGCCATCCAGTAAGCCCAACTCTTCGTTAGCCGTTGCCGCTGCATGTTTCACCATGGCTAACGCGCGAATAAAATCCTCAGGCATCGTCTGGTCACTGACCGCAAAGTTATTCACGGCTCGCTGTGTTTGTGCTTGATACAGCGCGTCCGCAGGTACCTCAACATTACCCATACTGTCTTTTTCGATACGTGTTTTCGCCATGATTATATCCTTTTCATTCGCCACACCATTTCGATAATGGTTATCATTAACATATTGAGTTCACTAAATGAAGTTAGTGACGTCATAGGCTGACAAAAAATCCGTGCCTCTCAGGCTTGCATCCCCTAGTATGACGTCACTATCACCCATAACGAGCAATACCATGCAAGATGAAACCAGTACCAGTATCGCTAACTTGATTGAAGTGGTTGAGAATCAGATCGCCGACCAAGATCCTAAAAAGGTAGCAGAAACCTTGATGCGCCTGCGTATGACCGGCTATTCACGCGACGAAGCTATCGAGTACATTGCTTGTGCGTTAATGGTTGAGATCTATGATGTTAGCAATCACAACGGGCAATTTACCCTGTCCCGCTATGAAGCCAACTTAGACAACCTGCCAGACATGCCATGGGCCGATGAGATTAATTTGGATATCGGTGAGTAAATACAGGACGGGTGAGAAACATTAAAAAAGCCGCTCTACGCGGCTTTGATTTTTAGAGTGGATAGACTTTCTCAAACTCTTCAAGCACCACATCCGAGTGCTCATCAAAATGTAGGCCGTGTGTTTTGGCGTACTGGGAGAAGTAACCCCAATGCGCTTCGTGCCAACACTGGTAAGAGCCATCTCCCTCTCCTTCACGTGCCGCAAATTCCGCACTGACTTGGTTAAACGGGCAATAGCTCACCTGAGTGGTTTTGACGATACACACGGGTCGCTGGTGACCATTAAGAACAATCTTATAATGTCCTTTTTGCGGGATCACCGCACTTTTCTCTTCCAAAGAGCTGCGCAATCGGCAGTGGGCTTTCTTTTTATTCAAACTAACCAATGTCGCAACTTCGTTCGCTCTCACCGTGTGATGACTTAAGGTGTCCACCACCACTTGATCATCAGTTGGCCGTTGGTCTGCGGGAAGAGTCGCTAGATATTGGTGCCAAAAGGCGTTTTGTTCTTCAGTCATGGGTCTCGCCTTGATTATTATTGGTTTCGTTTTTTAAAATGATTTCTTTCTGAACAGGTTCTTGGACAGCAGTAACGATGTTGATCATAACGTGCAGCCGCACATTCGCCTATGCGCTAGCTAACGTTTCTAGATTGCATTGTGAATAAATTCACAATTAAACATCAACTGAAGCCAATTTTTATCAAAAAAAAGCGGCCTTTTTGGCCGCTTGAGAGATTGATTAACCTTAATCGCTAATAAATGGCAATAAGGCTTGGTGTAGTCGGTCAATTTCATCAATGGTGTTGTAATGCATCATACCGATGCGGATCACACCGCCTTTGTCTAAGATATCAAGCTGCTCACACAGGCCTTGCGCATAGAAGTGTCCATTCCAGACACACAAATTTTGCGCGCCAAGTGCTTGAGCAACCTCTGCCGGCTCTGTTCCCTCTATGCGGATCGCAAACGTTGGAGTGCGTTTGTCGAGCTGATTATCGTCGGTAATACCATAAATACGTACTTTGGGATAAGCGCGCATCAACTGGATAAAGTGTGCTGACAATGCTTGTTCATGCGCTTGATACTGCGCATAGCTTGCCGCTAGTCTTTCTCGCAGTGAGGACGTCGGATCGCCCCATTGCGCAAGATAGTCGACCGCCGCAATAAAGCCCGCTATCGCCTCAAAGCTTTGGGTGCCCGTTTCAAATCGGCCGGGGCCTTGATTAGTCGCAGGTTCCACTTTGTACGGTTTTAACGTCTGTACCCACTCAGGCGCGACATAGGCAAAACCAACATGAGGCCCAAAAAACTTATACGCTGAGCAGGCAAGGAAGTCGCACCCGAGTGCTTGCACATCCACCAAGTGATGGGGCGCGTAATGCACCGCATCCACATACACTTTGGCGCCCACTTGTTTCGCCATCTCCACCACTTTTGCCACATCGACCAGACTGCCTGTGGTATTTGAGGCTAACGTCACCGCAACCAACTTGGTTTTATCGGTCATTAGGCTGGCCAGATGTGCCATATCGATAGAGTACGTCGATTCATCAACACGTACCTGTTTCACAACCGCACCCTTGTCGTGGGCCGCTTGCTGCCAGCTGGACACGTTTGAATAGTGGTCTAGCGCGGAGACAATCACCTCATCCCCCGCCTGCCAGTCTCGACTGATGGCGCGGCTCAACGAGAAGGTCAAGGTGGTCATATTGGGGCCGAATACCATGCTTTCTGACGATGAGGCATTCACAAAGGTGGCCGCCACATCCCGCGCACGCTGCATAAGCTCGGTCGTGTAACGACCAGAAAAGAACTGGCCGCCCAGATTGGCGTTGTAGTGCCCTAAATAATCCACCATAGCGTCAAGCACTGCGCGGGGCACTTGCGCGCCCCCTGGGCCATCAAAAAATGCGACGGGTTGGCCTTCAATAATTTGGGAGAGCGCGGGAAAGTGGCCCCGAACAGCATGGGGTGAAAAACCTGCCGGTGTCATCGTTACTTCCTTGTTGCTGTGAGTACAAATACATCCATTGTGCCCGGCTTCTGATTATCAACGGGCGTAATCGGCTCAGCGTAATGCCACAACGTACGATCATCAAGTGCCGCCATTTGCCCCGGTTCCAGCGGTAAGCTAAACAATGGTGCACTCGTTTTGTGACGGAACACTTGGAAATCTCCTCCCTCAATATTATCGCGGCCAATGCTCACAATAGCGATATGATCAAAGCCATCTTGGTGAACCCCTTCTGGGGCAACCTGCACGGATTGATTATCCGCCTGAATACGAATTTGGTGGATTTCAATGTCGTTGTCATCGCTAAGCTGGTAAAGGTCGCGGAATGTCCGACACATGGCATGGAAGCCCGGTGCCTGAATGGTCTGGGGCTCGATATCCTCAAAGGTTCTAGCCACATCCCCTTGGAATTCATTGATGTCAGATGTTTGCATAAATGGGCGAGTCGGTAACTTCTCGATGCCCCCATCGAAAGCATGCACGATTGAATAGCGACGCAAGCGATAACCGCCGTCTGCGTGAGATGTACCCGGAAGGTTATCAAACGAAGGCTGTAATTGTTTGATATGATTATCGTCCAGTTGATTAAGCTGCATGAGTAATGTTGACGTATTCATGGCTTCCTCCTGTTTCGCGACTGTGCCGCGCATTCAAACCAATACGTTTGAAATACATTTATTTAACAAACGTGATACATCCAATCATCAACCATATACACTGTTATTTCCAGATCGAGCGCTATATTTATCGATCATAAACCACTCGTTTAGTTTTTTTGTCTAAAAAATTTCGCTAAGCCGTTGAAAGGCTCCACCACAAAGATTAACAATTATTAAACAAAAGAATTAATCACTGCATAGTTGGTCTATTGCCCTATTTTAGAAGGTGGAAATGGGACAAAAATGTCACGAAAAGTTGCCATTCTGCGTAATTCAGAGGAATTTCATGTTCAGATAGCGTTATAAATCAAACACTCTGCATCGGTTTTTCGCTCATCCTCTACACTAGTAAGACACGCTTTGATGCGCGGGAGAGGATAGAATGACAAGGTTGAATATCCAGTGTGCTTGTGGCCAAGTGACGGGAGAAATTATTGATGCACAACGCAGTCAGCGTTGCGTTTGTTACTGCAAAGACTGCCAAGCCTTCACTGAAAAACTGGGTTACCATACCGAGCTTAGGCCCGGGGGAGGCACAGAAATCCTACAAATTACACCCGCCCAGTTACGCGTATACCGAGGGAGAGACAAGCTTTCCTGCGCGAGATTATCCGAAAAAGGGCTTTATCGCTGGTACACGAGCTGTTGCCATACACCGATAGCAAATACAATTAGTGCAGCTATCCCTTTTATCGGCATTATTAGTAGTTGTTATCACATCGAAGGCGATAACGAAGAAGAAATTGGCCCCGTCCGTTGGTACGTACAAGGACAAGACGCGCGTTCATCCATCCCAGAAAAAAATGTCCACCCTCGCTTTCCGCTTAGCTTAGTGATCAGAACCGCCCTCCGCATTGGCTGGGCACGTTTACTCGGTCACCATCGTCCCAACGCTTTCTTCGATCGCCAAGGTCAGCCACGTGGCGTTGTTTACTACCCACAAGACGCGATGATCGCCAAACCCGACAAACAGCCTCACCCTGAATAGAAAGGTTTCAGCGATGGCAGTTATCGGCCACACGATAGTAACCAAGCTTTAACTAAATCAATCTCGCATTTACAATAGTGCTGTAAAAACAAGCAATCCCCCGAGCGAGGTGTCCTTATCTACCTCGCTTCTACTCACAATAACGGACTTGGGGAGGCACCCGTGAGCAACACATCTCATTCCAATAGCCAAGACAGTTTCAACACGCGACGTACCCTACACGTCAATGGTGAAACCTACGATTACTTCCGTCTCGATGCATTGTCTGATCAATTTAATATCAGCCGCTTGCCCTACTGCCTAAAAGTGCTGCTTGAAAACTTGCTGCGCAAAGAAGACGGTAAGAATGTGTCGGCAGAGGACATTAAAACCCTTTGCCAGTGGCAAGCTGATGCTGCCGGTAAAGATCAAGTAAACTTCACCCCTGCACGTGTCGTGCTTCAAGATTTCACTGGCGTACCTGCCGTGGTGGATCTCGCAGCCATGCGTGCCGCTATGCGCGATTTAAAAGGCGATCCAGCCAAAATCAACCCGCTTGGTGCGGTTGATCTTGTCATCGACCACTCGGTCATGGTGGATGACTACGGCAATCCTGACTCCTTGCAGAAAAATACCGAGATTGAGTTCGAACGAAACAGCGAACGCTACCAATTTTTACGTTGGGGTCAGCAAGCCTTTTCGAATTTCCGCGTCGTCCCCCCCGGCACGGGTATCGTACACCAAGTGAACCTCGAGTATTTAGCACCCGGTGTATTAGTGGAAGCGCAAGGCGGCAATAAGCTAGCCATGCCAGACACGCTAGTGGGCACTGACTCACATACCACCATGATCAATGGCTTAGGTGTGCTTGGCTGGGGCGTGGGTGGCATCGAAGCGGAAGCGGCGATGCTCGGCCAGCCTATCACCATGCTCATTCCTGAAGTGGTCGGCTTTGAGCTTAAAGGCGAGCTACCTGCGTCTGCCACTGCAACTGACTTGGTACTCACCGTCACTCAAATGCTACGCGAGCGCGGCGTAGTGGGTAAATTTGTTGAATTTTATGGCCCGGGCCTCGCTAAACTCCCGTTGGCTGATCGCGCAACCATTGCCAATATGGCGCCCGAATACGGTGCAACCTGTGGCATCTTCCCGATTGATGAAGAAACGCTAAGCTACATGCGCCTAACAGGACGCACCGACGATCAAATCACGCTGGTCGAAACCTATGCCAAAGCACAAGGCTTGTGGCGAGATGACGATGCACCAGTGGCTGATTATAGTGACACACTCCATCTCGACCTCGGTGATGTGGTTCCAAGCCTTGCCGGCCCCAAACGCCCGCAGGATAGAATTGCATTAACCGATGCCAAAACCCAATTCGAGCAGCTGTTGGAAAAAGAGCAAGCGGCAGCAAATAACCTGATTGCCAGTTTTGCCAGTGAAGGCGGGCAAACTGCGGTCGATAACCCCAGTGTGCGCGAACAAGGTGATACTCAAGTCAAGTATAAGGGAGAAACATTTACGCTTGAGAACGGGGCCGTCGTCATCGCAGCAATCACTTCCTGCACCAACACCTCGAACCCTGCCGTGCTTGTGGCTGCGGGGCTAGTCGCCAAGAAAGCACGCGAGCTTGGCTTAAAAACAAAACCGTGGGTGAAAACCTCGCTTGCTCCCGGATCACAGGTTGTCCCAGCCTATTTAGAGAATGTGGGTTTACTCGAACCTCTGGCTGAGCTTGGCTTTAACATCGTCGGCTTTGGCTGTACTACCTGTATTGGTAACTCAGGGCCTCTACCAGAGCCTATCACTGAAGCCATTCGCGCTGGCGACTTATTGGTGACTAGCGTGCTGTCCGGCAACCGTAATTTTGAAGGCCGTATTCACCAAGATGTCAAAGCCAACTATTTAGCCTCGCCACCACTTGTCGTGGCCTACGCACTGGCGGGTAATATGAATGTCGATGTCCTTAAAGAGCCATTAGGACAGGATGAAAACGGCAAGCCTGTTTATCTCAGAGACATTTGGCCAACACCACAAGAAGTCGCGCAAACTATTCAGTCAGCGATGACTGACGGGCTATACCAAGACAAGTACGCCGATGTGTTTGCCGGCACAGACGCATGGCGTCAGCTGCCAGTGCCTGAAGATGAGATTTACTCGTGGCCTGACTCCACCTACGTTAAAAAGCCAACGTACTTTGACGGTATGACCATGGCACTGCCTGAGATGAAACCAATCAAAGGCGCGCGCTGTGTGGTGAAAGTCGGTGATTCGATCACGACCGACCATATTTCACCTGCGGGGGCGATAAAACCAGATAGCCCTGCGGGCGAGTATTTGAAATCTAAAGGCGTTGAGCCAAAAGATTTCAACAGCTACGGCTCACGCCGAGGCAACCACGAGGTGATGGTACGTGGCACCTTTGCCAACGTGCGCTTGAAAAACCAAATGGCGCCGGGCACCGAGGGCGGTATGACTACCTATTTGCCCACCAATGAACAAATGAGTATTTACGATGCTGCGCAACGGTACCAAGCAGACGGCACGCCATTAGTTGTACTTGCGGGTAAAGAGTATGGGACAGGGTCAAGCCGTGACTGGGCCGCCAAGGGTACCAACTTGCTGGGTATCAAAGCCGTCATTGCTGAAAGCTTCGAGCGTATTCACCGCTCTAACTTAGTGGGCTTCGGCGTGTTGCCACTGCAATTTAAAGAGGGTGATTCCGTTGAATCACTTGGATTGGATGGCACAGAAGTGTTCGACTTTGAGGAGATCAACGGCGAGCCCTCGAACCTCAAGGTGTGTGCAGTTCGGGATGATAAAACCATCGAGTTTGACGTCAACATTCGCATCGACACTGCAGTTGAGTGGGATTACTACCGCCATGGTGGCATTCTCCACTACGTGCTGCGCCAACTCGCCAGCTAGTACTCGTATCGCTACCACAAAGGCCCCGCGGGGCCTTTTTTGTTATCTACCCCACAGCTTAAAGGCTTCTTACGTAACCCAATCATGACAGCGGGCTAAACAGTGTTATAGTGCGCAAAAATCATAAATTATAAGTACAAGGTATGTATCAATATCGCTTTCGTTTTTTATTTATAATGAGTCTTCGCTATATATTGCCAGGGCTTGCCATTCTCACTCTTGGGCGGCTGGCATTATTGTGGTTTGTGAATACTGACATCGAACTGGACACACGCGTTCAAGATTTACTTAGGGCACTATGGGTTGGTTTCAGGTTTGATGCAAAAGTAGTGGCTATAGGCTTTTCTCCATTGATACTCGCTGGCTTATTAAGCCTCACCTCAGCACGTCTTTTCCAAAAAATAACAAATATCTCGAGCTGGTATGCCACTGTCATCTATGCCTTAATGATTTTAGCCTCTGCGATAAATGTTTACTACTTTTTAGCATACGGTAATCATCTTGATGTATTCCTATTTGGTTTGTTTGACGATGATAGTCAAGCAATCATGGATACGCTTTGGCAAAGCTACCCATTATTCTCAGGCGTTATGGCCACAATTATTATCGCATTTTTTCTCGGGCATACTTTTTGTATAAAATACAAATCATACAACTCAAATGAACGTTACCAATCACAGTCAATAAGAACACATATCATGTATTGCATGGCGATAGCAGCGTTTGTTGTTGCTTATTTTATCGTCGCTCGCGGTTCGATAGGATCACTACCACTTAAGCGCTATCATGCTAGTGTATCCGAGCTGCCATTACTGAATGCAACAGTGCCCAATGCTTTTATGGCCCTTGATTGGGCACACAGTGATTATCAAAAACAAGAGATCCTCTCCTCGATAGAAGAAAAAGAATTAAGAGAACAAATGTTTGCTGTGCTTGGCAAACCCACTCCCTTTGAAAAAACATTAAATAACGACTATTTAAAAAATAACCCGCCTCATGTCGTTATAACTTTGATGGAGGGAATGGGGATGAATATGTTGGTTGAGGATGATAAAGAGACTAATGACTTGTTGGGAAGACTACGCCCTTACTTCCATAAAGAGTTTGTTTTTACGCGTTTCTTAGCTGGTACTTCTGCCACCATTGATAGCATCGTCATGATGCTCTTTCACAGTGATGTCCCCACAATTAGCCATTCAACTTATAGTGCTAAGTCTCTGTCAGATAGTGCCGTAGAACCTTATAATCGTGCAGGATACCAAACCATTTTTATCTATGGTGGCAATGCAATGTGGAGAAATCTATCACGTTACCTTCCGTTGCAAGGCTTTGACCACGTTTATGACGAAAATACAATCATCGACACATTCCCCGAAGCGAAAAAAAGTGCCGGAACATGGGGGGTCGCAGATGAATATACTTTCAAGTTGGCTCAAGAAATTCTTGAAAAAGCATCCAAACCAACCTTTATCTACATAATGACGGTGACTAACCACTCTCCTTTTTATGTACCAGATAACTATCAAGCGAAACCAGTCGCTGCAAGCCCACGATTAAAAAGTCGAGTCCATGGTGAAACAGTTGAAGTAAGTACTATGTTAAAAGCCTACCAATATGCTAGCGATGCTTTAGGCGGTTTCATAGAGGCCATTGATGACTCAGCACTTTCTGAGCGCACTATTATTGCTGCAACAGGGGATCATCATTTACGGTTTTTATCAAAAGGTGCGCAGAATGAAATCGCACTCAATCATGCTGTCCCATTTTTTCTTAAAGTACCAAAACCAATTCTAACTCAAACACCTTATTATTACGATCCAACGCGTATCGGCTCACACCGCGATATTTTCCCTACGCTCTATCACTTTAGCTTATCAAACTCGCCGTACTCGAGTTTAGGCGGAGAAAACTTGCTGCAAAAACAGCCTGTCTCTAATTATGGCTACAATAACTCTGTAGTTATCAACTCGCAGGGGGTATATCGTCTCTCATCGCCTAAAAAGCTCTATCCTTGGCGTTCATTACTAACTAACGAACGCGAAGCTGTCACAAATTCAGAGCCAAACTGGGGTAGAAACTATCAAAAGCTTCAACATAACTTTCTAAGATTTAGGGTCAACGCCAACAGTGAAAAACATGCGTTGATACGTCCCACTACGACAAATAGGTAAAACAGAAGCGCGTAGGTGGCGCCTTATCATCAACCTACGCGCTAACCTCAGTGATATTGTTTCGCCATCATATTTTCAAACGCGTCGATCACCTGCTGTGTATCAATGGCAGCCATCACATGATCGCCTTTCACCCGCGTGCTCCATGCCAATTGCTCAACGGGCTTGCCATGTTGCTGTTCAGCAAAGGTTTCATAAACACTGACCACATCCGCGAGGTTGTTATAAGGGCCGGTCCGCTTCGGATTACTATGCCCGTAAAGACCTAAAACGGGCGTGCCTTGCGTGGTTGCCATGTGCGCGGGGCCGGAGTCGGGGGCCAGCACCGCATCAGCGCGTGCGAGCACCGCGGCTAATTGCTTAAGGCTTGTTTGTCCCACTAAATTAACCAGTGGCGCGTTAGCAGCGGCAATAATGCGGGCGGCCAGCGTTTTTTCACGTGCCGCCGGTGAACCGCAGAGTACCACCTGATAACCTTTACCGACCGCGTAGTCGGCAAATTGGGCGTAGCGCTCTGGCAGCCAGTTACGCTCATCTTTACTCGCAGCAGGACTGATCACGACAGTGGGCTTGTCACCCAGTTGCACTTTGGCAAAGGCATGATCGTCTTCAGAAAGTGGTAGTTGCCACTGCGGCGGCGTAACTGGCACACCCAAATATTGGGTGAAGGCGAAAAAGCTATCTAACACATGGCAAGATTGAGTATCGGGGATCCGTTTATTGGTAAACAGCCACTGTCCCTCTTTCGCTCGGTGGCGGTGAAATCCCACGCGATAGCGCGCGCCGATCCCCACAGTCAATAAGCTCGCGCGTAAAGCAATCTGCATATGCACTAACGCATCAAACCGGCGCCCTTTCAGCTGCCGCCAGACGTGACGCATGCCTACTAATCCCGCTTTTTTATCAAACACCACCAGCTCCACCCCATCAAGCCCAGCTAAAAGCTGTGCTTCAACTTTACCAACCACCCAAGTGATCTGCGTCTGCGGCCAATGGCGCTGCACGGCTTGAATCGCCGCGACCGCATGACAAACATCGCCAATCGCAGATAGGCGTAAAAAACACAGGGAGCGTGGGGCGTGAGTAAACAGAGGCATAACAAATTCCAATTAAGTTATCGCGCCGATTATGCAGTTGGCTCGGTAAAATGTAAAATGCCAGCCTATCGATCAAATTGTTACGAGAATGTATTTATGGGCGCTAATACATCCCCCTCAGAAAAGCCGCGAGGGCTGATACGCATCATTAAAGCCACTGGCTATTCTTGGGCTGGATTAAAAGCGGCATATCACCATGAAGCCGCGATCCGTCAAGAAGTTGTATTATTGGCAACGGCGTTAGCCGTATTACTCTGGCTACAATTGCCGGTGATGGAATCTTTGATGATGTTCGGCGTCATTGTGTTAGTGATTATTGTCGAACTGCTTAACTCCGCCATTGAAGCCGTGGTAGACAGAGTGGGTGAAGAGCGTCATGAGCTCAGTGGCAGAGCAAAGGACATCGGCTCTGCGGCGGTGTTTGTCAGTTTGCTTTTAGCAGGTGTGGTCTGGCTTACCATTTTATGGCATCACTTTGGTGTCCCACTTATTCAATAACACACGTCGTCATACAACCCGGCAACGCGCCCGTTACGTTGCCAATTGATTAACTCAACTGTGATGAGAAACCATGTCTTTTAAATCGCGACTTCAAACCCATAGCTGGTTTATTGTCATTAACGCCCTTGTGTTGATGGCAATAGCCAGCCGCTACTTTGCATTTCTACCGAGTTTTCCCACTGAGCCACTTGGCATCACCTTTATCGTGGTCAGTACCTTTAGCCAGATGGCCTTGCTTGCCGCCATTGTTGGCTTAGTAACACTCCCGCTGTTACTGCTGCCAACCAAGGTGCGCCAACCATTACTCGCCTTGATAGCGTCGGTGGGTGTGATCACCCTTTTCATCGATACCATCGTGTTTGCCCAGTACCGATTCCATATCAATGCCATGGTGCTGGATTTGATCCTCGCCGGGCAGATTGTTAGCTTCCCGCTGATCACTTGGCTGATGGTGATAGGTGGCGTAATTGCCTGCCTCGCGGCGCAATGGGCACTTCTGGCTGCGTTGTCACGGACACGGTTTTCTTCTCAGCACAAAGTCGGCAAAAAATTTGCGCTACTCACGTTTCTCACCTTGCTCGCTACCCACGGTATTCACATTTGGGCTGCGGCCTATGCGTACCAACCCGTGACAACGGTGAAAAGTTATTTGCCACTTTTCTATCCAGCCACCGCCAACAGCATGATGCGCAAAAACGGCTGGATTGATGAACAAGCTCTAGCGCGCCAAAAAGCCATGGATGTAGATCGCGAAGCCGACCTGAACTATCCCCTTTCGCCACTGAGCACGACCGACGTTACACAGCCAGTGAATATCATGTTTTTGGTGGTTGATTCATGGCGCGCGGACACCTTCAATGCTGACAATACGCCCAATCTTTGGGCACTGGCACAAAATGGTCGTACCTATTCACATCATCTTGCGACGGGGAACGCCACCCGAACTGGCATTTTTGGCCTGTTTTATGGCATGCCTGGCACCTATTGGCACAGCTTTCTTGCCAATCAGCAGTCACCGGTATTGATGGATCGTCTACAGGCACTCGATTATCAACTGGGTATTTTTACCGCCGCGCAATTGGAAAAGCCGGAATTTAACCAAACCGTGTTTGCCAAGGTATCCGATTTACGTAACGGTTCTGAAGGCGACTCTCCCGCCGAGCTAGACGCAGACCTCACTCAAGATTGGATCCGTTGGCACCAAAAGCGTGACCCCAATCGTCCCACCTTCTCGTTTTTGTTTTACGATGCGCCACATGGCTATGATTTTCCTGCGGACTTTACCCCCAAGTATCAACCAATGTTGGACGAAATTAACTATCTCAAATTAAATAACGAGACAGATCCGACACCGTTTTTCAATCGCTATAAGACCAGCGTGCGCTACGTGGATAGCTTGGTGGCCAAGGTCATTGAGGAGCTAAAACAAAGCGGAGAGTTCGATAATACCTTGATTGTTATTACCGGCGATCACGGCCAAGAAATGAACGACAACCAACTGAATTTTTGGGGGCATAATAGTAACTTTACTGACCCACAAATTCATGTGCCTTTCGCGATGATAGGCCCCGGCATCGAGGCAAAACAGGTCGATACCGGCAAACAACTCACCAGCCACCAAGATGTTGCGCCCACCCTGATGAAGCATTATTTAGGCGTAACATCCGATCCGGCCAGCTACGCGATTGGCCATGACTTACTTGCACCAAACCCCGGTCAAGATTGGGTGTTATCGTCAAACTACAGCGGCTATGCGTTGGTCACCGACGACACCATTTTAGAAGTGGGTGCGGGAGGGCAATATCAATACATGGATAACACCAATCGACCCATAGAAAACGCGTCACCTGACTTTGCGCAAATGGAAAAAGCCCTCGAGCAAATTAGCCGTTTCCGCTAGTCCGTTGTTTGCGCGTGACTACCCGTCACGAGCCTCTGTTTTCCAGAGGCTCATCTTTCCGTTTTTCTTCGGACTACAGCCAGTCAAAAAACTGCACAAACGTCTGCCATTGCACTGATGCATCCGCCAGCCGCGCCGGATAAAAACGCACGGTCTGGCCGGGTCGCGTTTGCGCCAACATGCTCAAGCTGGCACGGGTTAAACAGCCAAGCTTAGGATAGCCACCGAGTGTTTGCCGATCATTGAGTAGTACAATTGGCTGACCGTCAGGGGGCACTTGCACGGCCCCGAGCGCAATGCCTTCGGAGACAATACCCGGTTGCTTGCTTACGACGCTCGGTCCATTGAGCCGCACACCCATACGATCACTGTGCTGATCGACCGTGTATTCGCCATCAAAAAATGCCGTTAGCGCCTCGGCGCTGAAGTTATCAAACTGATACCCCGGCACAAGCGCCAGTGGAGTCAGGGCATTGTAGTCAGGAATAAAACGTGTCGGTACACCGCGCACCCTCGGCAACAGCGCATGCGGTCGGCAAGGCAACACATCTCCTTTGGTGAGCGCCATGCCTCCCGCCTGTTCACCTAACCCGGAATGGAGGCCGCCGAGTTGATTGCGCATCACCGTCGCGGCACTGCCAAATGCACCATCGACCTTCCAGCCGCCACGCACCGCGAGATAGGCCCGCAAACCACGGCGCGCATAGCGTAAACACAATTCATCACCCGCATTTAGCGTCAACGTCTGCCACATACCCACGCACTGACCATTGATACAAGGTTGCATGTCTGCGCCGGTGATGGCGATCGACATCGCGTGGTCAGCACGAAAACGTGCTTGACCCATGGTTATCTCGACAAGCGGTGTATTCGCGGGGTTATCGAGTAAATAATTCGCCCAAGCAAATGCGTGACAATCGACCGGCCCGCCTTGGCTTAAGCCAAGCTGGCCCACCCCGTAGCGCCCTGTGTCTTGCACCAAGCTCAATACGCCGGGGTCGAGCACCGTTAACCCTGCCACCATTGACCTCCTGCCGCGCGGTAATCAGACTCTGACATCGGCTCAAAACAGACGGTATCACCTACATTAAACGGCATCATGGGCGATTGACGGGGATTAAATAGCACTTTGGGACAGTTGCCAATAATTTGCCAGCCTGCGGGCGAAGCCGCCGGATACACCGCAGTTTGCTGTTGGGCAATGCCCACACTGCCGGCGGGGATCTGATGACGAGGCGTGGTATGACGTGGCATGGCTATGGTCTCATCCACCGACGCAAGGAAGGCAAAGCCGGGCGCGAAACCAATCGCACAAACGGTGTAAGTTTGTTGGCTGTGTCGCGCAATCACCTCGTGTTCACTTACGCCGGCAAACTCGGCGACCGCAGCCAGATCGGGTCCGACAGAGGGGTGATAATACACCGGCAACGACACGTGCTTTCCGCTCCCAGCGTCACGGGTGACTCGCAGTGAGTCACCTTGATTCATCACCCAGGTTTTCAACGTTTCTGGCGAGAGTAAGCGAACATTCACTTCCACCAGAACACTGGTGTAGGCGGGAATTAACTCAACCACACCACGGCCAAAGTGTTGCTGGATTCGCTCACACAGCGCGGATAACTGTGGGACTAAGGCAAGATCGATCTGATTGCCCAACCGGATCATTACCGTCGTTTCACTGACCTGCTCAACCTTGAGTGTCATGGTGTTAAGGCCTTTCTGAGTTGTTTTATCGCCTCGACCGATTGTGGGTTATCTCCATGCACACACACCGTATCCGGCGAAAGAGAGAGCGTTTGTCCCTCGAGGGTTGTCACCGTGCCATGTTGGGATAACTGCAACACCTGTGCAATCATCGCGTTGGCGTCATCTAACACCGCGCCCGGTTGATCGCGCGGCGCCAATTGCCCTGACGCCAGATAGGCTCTATCAGCAAAGGCCTCAAAAATCAGCGGCACACCGGCTTGTTGGGCAAGCTGGCGATGCTGACGGTTATCAGGCAATGCCAGTACCATTAATGGTGTATTGGGCAGCGTATCAGCCACCGCAGCCAACACCGCTTCAAAGCAATCATTGTCCACCATCATGGTGTTATACAGCGCACCATGGGGCTTCACATAATCAAGGCTCGCATTAAAGCATGCACAGATCCCTTGTAGCGCACCGATTTGATAGCGAACGAGGTGACTAATTTGTGCTGGGGTATGATCAATATGACGACGGCCAAAGCCCTGCTTATCGGCGTAGCCGGGATGAGCACCAATACTCACATTGTGCTTCACTGCAAGTGCTACCGTGGCCGCCATTACATCAGGATCAGAGGCATGAAAGCCACACGCAATATTGGCCATATCAATCCACGGCATCAGCGCGCTATCCATTCCCATCGTCCACGCACCAAAGCTCTCACCCATGTCTGCGTTTAGTTTCATCATTCCCTCGATTTCACTGACTTTGCTTTACCTTACGGCTTTCCACCCTGACGCTCAACACGTCGCCGAACTCAAAGCCCATTATCAGCGCGGCGGTCTAGGGGATATGACAGTGAAAAACGTGCTGACCGATATCTTAACCTCCCTGGTATCACCCATTCGAGAACGGCGAAAAGCACTCATGAACGCCCCTGATTACTTGTGTGATGTCCTAAAAGATGGGCAAAAAAAGGCGCGTATACAGACAGACCAAACATGCCAGAATGTTAAGCGTGCGTTGGGCCTGCTTGTGGGATAAAGAGGTAAGAGGAGTGAGTGAAAAATGGCTTATATTTACTTTACCATTGATGAATCAGATAGTTATCGCAATCTCTTGTGCATAACGAGTTAGACAGATGTAAAAGATTGCAAGATGTTTCCCAATCCACATCAAATAAAAGGGCTTTTTGCGCGGCAAACGAGAAAAATGTCTTCCATACTTTAGCGAAATCGAAACCATCATTAACACAAGGTATCCGGTATGTTGAAGTTAATGCTGCGCGGAAAGCTCTTAGTGCTTGCCATCGTACCCTTGGTATTATCCATTCTCGTTACGTTGTTTATCACTACCTACTACGAGCGTGAGCTGGTCGAAGAGAACATTGCCACTTTTCGAACCAAATTAATTGATGAGCGAAAAATGCAGCTTCGCGAAGCCACAGAAATTGCCGCGACTGTGGTAAAAAACGCACAGCAAGCGGGGGGCGATGCTACGCAAAATGTCAAAGACGCACTTCGCGAAGTGACTTTTGGTAAGGCGGGCTACTTTTATATTTACGATCGTCAGGGAACCAATATCTTTCACGCGCTGAAACCTGAAGTCGAAGGACAATCGTTAATTAACCTTACTGATCCCAAAGGCAACAAAATTATTGTGGGTCTGCTCGAAGCGGCGCAAAACGGTGATGGCACCTTCACCTACCTCTATCAAAAGCCGGGTACCGATGAACTGATCGAAAAGATTGGCTATGCCGATATGGTCAACAACGGACAGTGGATGTTGGGAACGGGGGCGTACATTGACGATATTGAGGCGCGCGTTGCCGATTTCCGTGAAAATGCAGAAGAGGCTTTAGCGGCACAAACGGCGCGAATGATCATTGCGGGCATTCTTATTTTGATCATTACGTTCGTTGCCGTCGCCTTTGTTGCCCAACGGATGTCAACGCCGGTGAAAGACATGCTGGACAACCTCAATGATATTGCCGACGGTGATGGCGACCTGACTCAGCGCCTGAAAATTAAAGGCAGTGACGAGATTGCTCTGCTTGGGGATGCGTTTAACCGCTTTATCGATAAGCTACAAACCACCATACGTAGCGTGGTGGATGTCACAGAAAAAGTGAGCCACACCGCACGCACGATTGACGAGCAAACCCAGATGGTTGCCACGCAATTACAGACTCACGATAACGAGACTGAACAAGTGGTCACCGCTGTTACCCAGATGAGCTCGGCTGCGCAAGAGGTGTCACAGAACGCCACCCAAGTAGCTGATGCCACCAGTGCAGCTACTGACGATGCGCGTCACGCCCAAGAGAAAGTGCAATTCTCGATCACCTCGATGCAAGCGCTGGTCGAGCAAATGAATACCTCGAGTACGCATGTGGATTCGCTGAATGAGCAGTCCCATAAGATTACCGGCGTGCTTTCTGTGATTGGCGATATTGCTGAACAAACCAACTTGCTGGCGCTAAACGCTGCCATTGAGGCCGCACGTGCAGGCGAACAAGGTCGCGGGTTTGCGGTGGTCGCTGATGAGGTGAGAACCCTCGCAAGCCGCACGCAAAAGAGCACTCACGAAATTCGCGAAATGCTGGATGAGCTACAGTCGTACGTCAATCAGGCTGTAGAGGGAATGAAGCAAAGTAACGATACCTGCCAGCAAACCTCGGAGGCATCCAATGAAATTGGTAGTGGCATTGATTCGGTGAGTAACGCCATTACTCAAATCAATGACATGACCAGCTATATTGCCTCGGCTGCCTCGGAGCAAACCACAGTGACCGAAGACATTCACCGTAATCTGGTATCGATTCGCGACATTGTGAGCCAGCTACTGAACGCCAGTAATGACTCGGCACAAGCGGCGACTGACTTGAATCAGACAGGCGAAGAGCTCAAACGTCTGGTCAGCCAGTTTAAAGTCTAACCGGCAACACCGAGCCAAAAAGGCGCTGATCACCAGCGCCTTTTTCTGTTCCGCCCGCCGACTTATCTTTCTACTTCGGGCAGCGCGCGTGCCATCAATGCCCCCAGCAAGCCCAACGCCGATAACACCGCAATGACCACCATTAATCCCCACTGGCTCAACCATGCCGTGACGCCGCCCATAAATAAGAGCACGAAACCAATCAACGTATTGCTAACCGAGACATAATCGGTGCGCTGATTCCCCTCGGCCATATTCACGATGTAGGTTTTACGCCCAAGCCGCACACCCTCGTGAGCAATGGTCAGAACAAAGTAGACGCCAGGCAGTACCCACGCCAAAGAAAACAACGCGGGATACCAGTGACTGATACTCACCACCACCAGCCCCAGTAGCGCCGTCACCACAGCAGCCATTATCATCACTTGGCGGCTGGAGCGATCGGCAAATAGCCCCCAAAAAGGGGCCGATAACAAACTTGCAATACCACTAATCGCAACAAAGCTTGCGGTTGTGATCGCTAACGCTTGGCTATGCTGACTGGCTAACAGCACATAATAGGGCGCGGATAGGGCCGAACAGAGTAACAGTGAACGGGTGATCACAAAGTGGCGTAGGCGCCTATCATCCACCAATAAACGCAGTTTAGAAAGCGCATGCGTGAGCGCATTGGCTCCGCCTTCTGTGGCCCCTTCATATTCATCCACTTGGCTGTAAAACGCTGCGGCAATCCACCAAAGCACTGCACCGAACGCCAATAGCGCGCAATAGACCCACACATGCTGTTGATCCGAGACGCTGAATAATCCGACACCAGCGGCAATAGTCACCGCCCCCGCCAAGCTTGACGACCATCCATTCAAGCGTCCTCGTTGCGGCTTAGGAATGGTTTTCCCTAACACATCTTTCGAAGCGACCGAGCACAAGCCTCGCGCCAGACTAAATACCACCAGCAAGCCAACAATGCTCCAGCCGGCTACTTGACCGGTTAAAAGCAACGCTGCGATCGCCATTGCTAGGATACACGCTCCTTGAATAACAGAGCCTGCCACCCATGCCCACTTACGTACCGCAAATTGGCGGACATAACCGGCGATACCTAACTGAGGCACTAACGACCCCGCCTCTCGTATTGGCACCAATAAGCCAATTAGCGCCAAGGGAGCGCCAACCGCGGTGAGAAGCGCTGGCAAGACAATTTTCGGGTTAGATACCGCGTCGCCAATTTTGGTGAGTCCTTGGCTAACGATGATGCGGAAAAAGTTGCCCGGAACCTCACGACACGCACTGCCATCAATGTCTTTACAGGCACGCGCATCTTCTTCATTAAATAGTTTTTGGTGTAAGTCATCCGCTAGTTTGTGCACACTGTCTCCCAGTCTTTTTCGTTTTTATTCTGCCCTTATTGGCAAGGCACAGCAAAATCAACGTGATAATGTTCATCATGGCGAACCCAAGACCGCCGCGTTGAAAACTGAATATGTCGCTTTAAATACTGCCCATACGGGGTATCGTACTGGCGATTAATCAGCATGGTCTGCCTGCCAAGTGGGTTTCGATATCGCGTATAAAACATGCGTGGCGAGCGGATGATCTGCCGCCAAATGAGGATGCGAAAAGGTAGAGGGAGCAGCCGGTGTCATCCCGAGTTTTTTCATCACCGCTTGTGAGGGCAGGTTACTCTCGGTGGTAAACGCATAAATCGCCGGAAGCTCAGCGTCCTCAAAGCCGATAGCAAGTGCTTTTTGTGCCGCTTCAGTGGCATAGCCTTTTCCCCAATGTGGCGACGCTAAACGCCAACCAATTTCAACAAACGGCTGATGGCCGAGGTCGAAGGTGGGCCGGTTTAACCCCACAAAGCCAATGAATTCCCGAGTCTCCGTCAGTTCTACCGCCCAAAATCCAAACCCGTTATCCGCCAGTTTGGATTGAATATGTGCCGCCATCGCATCACTTTGGGCGCGTGAGAGCACACTGGGAAAATACCGCATGACGTCTGAGTCTTTATTGAGTGCGGCAAAAGGGGGCAAATCGGACGCTTGCCATGCGCGTAGCGTCAGTCGCTCCGTCGAGTACATTGCCAATACCACTCCTCTCTAGATACAAGGCTGCACACCATCGAGCCTGCTACTGTAAATCTTTGTGGCGCAAGCGCGTAAGCCAATATTCACGATAGCGAAAATAGCAATAGGTCGAGGCAAACAAGAAAAACAAATACGAAAGCGAAAATATCAAAGGTGAGGTGATCAGCGCATGTTTTAACCCGAGCAGGACACCCGCCGCCGTCACTGCAATCTTAGCGACCACCCCGAGCAACAACAAAAACAACGCAAACTGGGGGTAATGGCTGCTACGAAACGTGATCCAATAGCAAGCACCCACAGCTGTACTAGCAACGCCCAGCCCAAGAAGATAAGAATGGAAGTGATCACCCGCCAACACACCACCGATTATGGTCAGCACGAGAAGAAGAATAAATGCCATGTTTCCTGCCTTTTTCTCTATTATGCCACTGGTTGGCTAAGGGTGAGAGTGAAGGCTTAAGAGAGTGCGACGCCGCTTACAGGTTGAGTGCACATGGATGAAAGGGTGCGGGATTTTACCGTCATGATGGCGCCGTAGCGTTGTGTCAGCGCATCCACGGTGATCACTTGCCCTTGGCGTTTTACACTAACACGCGTGCCATAGTCAGCCCCAATGTGTCCAGCGCCCTCATCCACGCTACCCACGTAGGTGAAGCACTCAATCGCTAAATCCACAATCCGAAACTCGCGACGACGCGCACTTAAAAGCGCTACCCAACATTTTGCCGCCAGCACTTGTTGGGGCGTTTCTGCCCGTACTGCAAAGCGCCAACCTTCACCGTCACCGTAAAAATCCATTGGGAAATGACGCTTTATTCTCTTTTTATCGTTATAGGTTTTCATTGTTCAATTGTCGTTTTTTTCGTCACTATCAATGACAATCATCGCCATAATTACTGCATTATCATGCCCTATCGTCCAACGCTTGCCTAATCAAATTTACGCGACAATGCCCAAACGTCTAGCAATTAAACATGTAAATTATGAATAGCCTCGCAACCTTGCTTAGTGCAAAGCAATGATCATAGTTTTGTCGTGAAAATACTGAACCACACCCTCATTCTTATAATATCTAGCTAAACTATTATTTGTACTGGGAGATTTTCATCAACGAGGCCGCGAGAGAGGATGAGAAATAGAATAATCCGTTGTCTGGGGATGTTTATCAGTCTTGTCAGCATTATGCTGAGTGCATCTGCATACTCAGAGCAGCCAATCCGAGTATTATTCATCAATCCTGGGCATGCATCAGAAAGCTTCTGGCAGGAAGTCGATCAGTACAGCATAGCCGCAGCGGACGCACTTGGGATCGAGTTAGACATCCGCCACGCCTCCCGTAATCACTTTGCGATGCGTCAGATACTCTCGGCAAGACTGAATAAACGCCCGCTCCCCAATTACGTAATCATTGTGAATGAAAAGCTAGCAGCCAATCACCTTTTTCCGATTTTACGTCAACACCCGATTTACGTTCAGGTCATCTTAAATGACATCGATGCAGACGTGCGCGCAAAACTGTTGAACGATCCTCATTGGCAACAATATTTGTTACCCAGCGTGATCCCAGATAATCGTTATATTGGTGAAAAAACTGCTGACGCCATGGTAAAAGCCGGTCACCAACAACCCGGCGAAGCGGTTATGATATCGGGCGATCTCACCACCCCCGCCTCGGTGGCCCGCGAAGCTGGCGCACGCGACTATTTTAAAAGCCATAAGCAAATTGAATTAATGCAGGTCGTTCATGGGCAATGGGATGAAGCAATCAGCTATGAACAAATGGGCACATTGCTGCAACGTTACCCAGCGTTGAGATACGTTTGGACCGCGAATGATCATATGGCATTTGGCGCCATCAAAGCGGCGCAAGAAATGGGGAAAAAGCCGGGTGAAGATATTTTTTTCGCCACAATCAATACCTCGGCACAAGTACTCGCCCTCAGAGAGCAGGGAACGGTATCAGCACTCGGAGGCGGACATTTCTCTGCAGGAGGCTTAGCGTTAACGCGCATTTATGCCCATGCTAAAGGCCTCCCATTACCGTTATTATGCGCCGACCAGTTGTTCCAGTTGATAGAACCCAACACATCCTATTTTTCTTTTTTACAGGCTGACAGTTGGCATCGTATCCCTTTCAAAAAAATGGCACGCCAGCCACGCTCGCACTGCGGTGCTGATAAAACAGAACGGAACATCCAGTGACCAAACTCGATATTAATTTAAAAGGTCTTCAAGCCCGTATCGCTTTTGTGGTACTCGCACTCAGTCTGCTGTTTTCTATCGGAAGCACCTTGTCTCAGATGTATATCAACTACCAACGTGCGGTAGCCACCTCGACCACGCTGATAGAAAATCGCAGCACGGACGCCGCAAGAGTGATTAGTCATGCACTCTGGGTGGTTGATTTAGAGCTCGTGCGTCGCAGTGTTAAAGGGCTGTCGATGATCCCAACCGTTTGCCGCGTTGAGGTAAAAGGCTTTGACGGAACCCAAATAAGTGAAGTCAATAGTACTAGTAGTCATTGTGACGCCAATCATCAGGTTCTTCTTAGCGTGCAAGGGAACAACATCGGAACACTCAACATGGTCGTTAACCGCTACGAGGTAAAACGTGAGGCCCTAGATAGCGCAACTCCCCTCGCACTCGTGCACTTCACCGAAGCGCTCATCATGACAGTGATTGTGCTTTGGGTGGTCACCCGTCTGTGTTCTCGTCCATTAAAACAATTGACCGATGCGCTGGATAGGTATCAAGCAGACAAAGCCAATCAAACGTGCGTACCGGTAAGTTTGATCCAACGCAGCGATGAGATAGGTAAGGTGGCACGTTCTATCAATGCCATGCAATCGCGTATCCGCGATGACTTTCTGCAAAAGCGCATAACCGAGCGAGAGCTACGACAACACCAAACCTTACTGGAAGAGCAGGTCGAACAGCGCACCAAAGCACTCAATTGGCAATCAAACGCAAGCTCTTTGCTCGCAGATATTTCCATCCAGTTTTTAAGCTCTGACTCCCACAACATCACGGAAGATGTTGAACAAGTGCTCCCCAGCATGGCAAAGCTTTTAGGAGTAGAAGCAATTAGCTGGTATGCCTTCGATGCCTATCGCGCTGAGCGCCGTTGCTATTGGCCACAGGACATTACCTTCGCCCCAGATGTGGTCGATCTAAGTGAAATGCACATGATAAAGCGTTGGCTTGCGGACACAGAAGCGCTTGTGGTTCCCCATGTCGGGCAGTTGGGTGAAGACGCCATCAACGAACGAACTTGGTTACGCCATCGCGGCATTCTCTCTATTGCCGCATTTCCGCTCACTGACGGCCGAAAAAGCTTTGGCATGATCACGGTGGCGAACCGTCACTTACCCTTTATTTGGGATAACAATAAAACACTGTTGCTCAAACGCTTTGCGACTGCAATCAGTGAGGTCATGATCCGCGAGCGCAATCATGTTGCCATGGAGCAGTTGCAAGAAGAATTGATCATTGCCAATGAGCGCCTCAAAGTACAAGCAGAAACCGACGATTTAACCCGACTCATGAACCGTCGCCCGTTCAAACGTGAACTCAGCAATCATATTTACGAAGGCATCAAAAAAAACCACCCTGTCGCAGTCATGATGATCGATGTCGACCATTTTAAAGCCTACAACGATGAGTATGGGCACTTACAAGGCGATGACGTACTCACTCAAATCGCGCGTGTTTTACTCACCCGCACCCAGGAGTATGAAGGCACGGTTGCACGCTTTGGGGGAGAAGAATTTGCCATCACACTCCCCCCTAAGCATGGCGCACAGCTCGACGACTTAGCCAATGCGATTCGCGATGATATTGCTGAATTAGCGATGGCGCATGAGAAAAACCCTGATGGCGATTATGTCACTGTCAGTATCGGCGGGATCATCACGATACCGGATGATGATACATCAGACTCCTATCTGTTAGAGGCCGCTGATCAGCAACTCTATCAAGCCAAAGACGGCGGCCGCGATTGTATTAACATTCTTGACCAGCGAGAGAAAAAATAGCGAGCCAGCTCACGACCGTTTATGACTAGCCATCGACATTCATGACAGGACGATGACGGTATGCTACAACGCCAACATCATGGTGTGGCAGCTGCCTTTGCAATGCCCATCGATAAGCGCATCCGCGCAACAGAATAATAAATTATTATCGACTCAAGAAAAGGAAGCCCTATGAAAGTCGTTTTTATCCGTCATGGAAAAACCGATTACTCACTGGCAGACGCGCGCCAAATGAGCCAGTTGGAAAAAGACTATGCCCCCTTGCAGCGTGCGTGTATCCCTGACATTCAGGCCTTGGCCAGTCATCCTAGCTTACAGCAAGCAGAGATTATTCTGTCTTCGCCCTACACTCGCGCATTACAAACCGCTGAAATCCTTAATCGTCAGCTACAAAACCCGTTGTTTGTGGAACATGACCTACGCGAGTGGCAAGCGGATGTCAAAGGTAGCTATATCCCCCTTTCAGAGCGTGATAGACGCTGGCTTGAGTATCGCGAGCTATTTGCCAATGGCAACGAAGTCACCAACGCTGGCTATGAATCAGCAACCAGCTTGCACCGCCGTGTCAGTGCCGTGCTCGATAGCTATCAAACCTACTCAACCATCGCCGTTGTCGCCCACTTTAATGTGATAGAAGCGATTGTGGGGTATCGTGAGCAAGGCATTGAATACGGCGAAATTATCGAATTTGATTATCAGCCCAGTCAATAACCCTCCGCGCTCAGGAGCGCACCCATACCGTGTAAGCGTTGACCCGTAGTCTCCTAATTTCGCAGATTACAGATCAAAAACGTCAGGGTAAGGCATGCAAAGGGTAACTGCTTGAGAACGATTTCTGTAAGAGCAGATACACTCGACATGCCTTGTTTGTTACAGACTTCAACAAGCGAGCACATGCCGTCCCAGAACTTGTCCCCCTCATCAGATGTCTCTATGCGCGAATTGAGATTGAATAACACTGCCACTGACGATTCACACGGCGTATAGACGACTGATACTGGATTTCTGCTTTCTTATTGATAACCGACATCAACAAAGAACAAAAATTACGAATAAATTATTCCAAAAAGAAAATAAAAATGAAACCAGCAAGACACTAATAAAATAAGCTTTTTGATTATTCCTAGTCACTCTTACCCTGCGCTTAGCCGCGTTATTCCAGTATTCACCCGTCTAAAGAATACTCTTAAATGTGACTTTTGCCACTATGAATGAATATTTTATTCCATAGAATCGCGATCAATTCAAAACCCATTCTTGAGAAGTGTCCGTCATGAAAGTTGGTTTGAGGCGGTTGATTGGTGAACACCCCGACTCTGTCAGTGCAGAGGTTGATACCCTATCCATCTTCCAGATGCTCAGCGTCATCTATCAAGCAGATCAAAAACTGGTACTAGCGGTGGGAGCGATGCCGCGCACGGCGACTTCATTCATAACACCCTAAAGCAGCATCCTGCAGGTATGGCGGTATTTGTCGTTGACCTGCTTATTTCGTATGTCATCGGTTTTCTAGTGACCTACGGGTTTGATTACAACGCGTTGATTTTGCGTAGGAAAATACAGTAATGAAATTGAATAAGATCATTTTGAGTACAGCGATATTGTCTGTTGTCGGCTGTTCCAGTGGCATCAATAAACTGAGCAACCAAGAGCTAGAACAGTACCATCAACAACCAGAGAAATACGCTGAATTCATCGTAAGTACGATGAATAAAAGAGAAATAATTGGTCAAACACTGATGATGGATTTCCGCTCATGGGGAAAAGATTCTTACACGGATGAAGACATCCCAGTGACTCGCATTAATGACGACATTAGCTCGATAATCACCAATTATCATATCGGTGGTGTGATTCTGTTCCGCCAAAATTTAGTGAACGCTTCGCAAATTATCGAATTCACAGACGCGCTTCAGCAAGCGAGTAGTAACTTACCTCTTTTAATTGCAACCGACCAAGAAGGCGGTTATGTCACGCGGTTGCAAACGGGGACTGAAATGCCGGGCAATATGGCGTTAGCCGCAACTGGCGATGCTAACAATGCCTATATTGCCGGCAAAGTGCATGGCGCTGAGCTATCCGCGTTGGGCATTAACTATAACTTCGGCCCCGTGGTTGACGTGAATGTGAATCAGAAAAACCCAATCATTGGCGTTCGCTCGTACAGTAGCAATATAGATGTGGTCAATGCGATGTCTAGCGCCTATATGGCGGGTATCCATGAGTCTGGCGTGATCAGCGCATTGAAGCATTTCCCCGGGCATGGCAACGTGAGCGTCGATTCTCACTACGACTTACCAGAAGTGAGCTACTCACGTGAAGAGTGGGAAGCGATCGACCTTGCTCCCTTTAAATATGCCATTGAGCAGGGTGCCGATTCCATTATGTCAGCGCACGTTACGCTACCAAGTGTGGATGACACCATGATTCAAGCGACCTTAAGCGATAAAGAAATGTTGGTCCCTGCGACCTTCTCTAAGCCTATTTTGACAGGTATTTTACGTGACCAGGTTGGCTTTGACGGTCTGATTGTTACTGATGCGCTAGATATGGGGGCTATCGCTGATAACTTTGATCGTAGCTATGCGGTTCATGCGGCACTTGTCGCCGGTGCTGATATTGCTTTGATGCCGCTTCAAATTACCCATCGAGACCAAATCAAACAATTGGAAAGTCTATTTGTCTATCTGGAAGACAAAATGGAGACCAATCCAGCGTTTCTTAAGCGCATAACGGAAGCCGCAACGCGCGTCGTCAAGAAAAAGCTCCAAATGGGCCTAGTCTACCAAGACACAAACAAAAAATTTGCCATCGACACTGTGGGCTCAGAAGCACACAAAGATGAAGAAAGAAAAATCGCTGATGCATCAATCACGCTTATCGAAAACCAAAATCATGTACTGCCGATCGACCCACGTGAAGTAACCAATATCCTCGTCATTTCAGACGAAGATAGCCGCAATGCACTTGTGAGCAAATATCTAAACGTCGTGAAGCAAGAAACCGGTAATCATCCACTGTTCATTAGCAAACTAAAAACAGTGTTGGCGGAAGACAACCTCAATACTCAAGCGCTTCAGCGAACAGTGGCAAAATCCGATTTAATTATCATGGCGACGTATAACCTTACTACCCATGCAGCAAATGCCCAGAAAATCGTAGACATCGCGAATGCGGAAGGCAAAAAGCTGGTAATGATTTCCACTCGTAACCCTTACGACATTGCCCATGTCAATGGTGTAAAAGCAAACATTGCGATTTACGGTATCACTGGTTTCGACGTGACTAACAACGACCGCAATTCACTTGAAGCCAACATTCGTTCTGGTATTCGTACTTTGTTTATGAATCCTGAAACAGGGCTTCCTTTGAACGCACCAACAGGGACGCTACCTGTAAATATTAAAAATGAAAACGGTGACGTTATTTATCCATTGGGTCATTCAGTCAACTACTAATAATAAATTATAGGAATAATAAGATGTTGAATAATAAATCAAGACTTACCCTATTAGCCGTGCTTCTACCCAGTTTTGTTTTTGCGACAGAAGACAACGTCGTTAATTCTGAAACCAAAGAGCAAGACCAAAGCTTCACCTCAGAGTGGAACCTAACGTCGAATATTTACATGGAGTTAGAAAAGTTTGAAGGGCATAGAGACCCAGATGGTAATGCCGTGATAGACAAGCTGACTCCTGTCGTGCAGCTATTCATTAACAGCCCCAATTCAAAATGGAGTTATTTTGTTGAACATAAAGTGGCCCGCCGATCAATCACTGAAGATCTCAACAATACGGAGAACTCCTTTCAACGGAACCGCACTCAGTTCGGGGCAACTCGGAATCTGATTCGCAATGATGATGTGGTTTTTAATCTGAATGCGACCTACCGAAAGGAATCTAACGATTCTGCGCCGGACACAGATGCACGAGGTAGCCACAACCTCTACTGGGTGATGCCAAGTGGCGAGTTCAAGATAACCGAAAAACTCTCGTTCTCTTACTGGGATGCATTTTACTATTATGATCGTTTTGTGGGGCAAAACGATTACGAATGGGAAGCGGAGCACGGTTTTTCTTACCGATACAGCGACGACTTCACGGCAAAAATCTACCTATACACTGATTGGACTTGGGATAACGACCGCAACAAGAACTGGGAGCAAAACCAGATTCGCGGTTACTTCCCAACAAAAATCAATGACCACTGGAGCGTCATGCCTTACTTCCGCTACTTCATTAACGAAAAGATTTATGATGCCTCTAACAACTATAGCGTTATCAATGAAACAGACGATGGGCTGCGTTTAGGTTTGAATGTCGACTATAAACTGAGCCCTAAATCAACGTTATGGGCTGGTATGGCTTACGAAGAAACCAAATGGTCAGAGCCTAAGTCTGCGGGGTTAACCAGTGATTCCGACAACCGCCAAACATTCCACCTTGCTCAAATAGGTTGGAAGTATCAGTGGTAACGGTTTAAAAGCAAATACATTGAATCCGCAGGCAACCCCTGCGGTTTTTTCTACTCAATAGACAACAGGCAGGCAGTAGTTTTGATGAGTGTGCACAATGAATGACTCGTTTGGCTATTAATGGCACGGGTGAACCATTCCCCTTGCGTACGGTAAAAAGGGACGCCACAGCGTCCCTTTGCCGTCGCTACTATTTTGTCAGGCCATTATTGGCAATCACGCTTTGATACCAGTAAAAGCTCTTTTTGCGATGACGTGAAAAGTCACCACTGCCATCGTCATGACGGTCAACATAAATAAACCCATAACGCTTGCGATACTCTCCAGTGATAAACGAAACACAATCAATACAGCCCCACGGGGTATAACCAATTACATCCACCCCATCTTGCGCAATTGCCTCTCCCAACGCCTCGATGTGTTGTGATAAATAGCTAATACGATAATCATCATTAATCTCGCCCGATGCCTCCATCGTATCCAGCGCACCTAAACCATTTTCCACCACAAAAATCGGTTTCTCGTAACGTTCGTAAAGCTCCGACAGCGCGTAGCGCAAACCCTTAGGGTCAATCTGCCAGCCCCAATCCGAAGCCGGTAAGTGCGGATTCAAACGACTGGCGCTGAACAATGCATTTTCATCTTCCTCGGGTGGGTTGGCATCGACAATGTTGGTCATGTAGTAACTGATCGCTAGAAAATCCGCGCGGCCATTTTCTAGAATTTGCACGTCATCGTCGTCCATTGCGACCTGAATCCCTTTTGCAGCCCATTGTGGCCAGATGTAATGAGGATAGTGACCCCTAACCTGCACGTCGCTGCATAAATATTTATCTCGCATCGCACGTTGAGATGCCAGTAGATCATCAGGATGGCACGTTGCCGGGTACAGCGGCATCATATGGATCATGCTGCCAATTTGAAAATCTGGGTTAATGACGTGGCCCAGCGCGACCACTTTGGCACTCGCCACGAATTGATGGTGCAGCACCTGATAAAGCATCTGCTCGGGGTGATCGTGTTCGGTAAAAATGACCCCTGAATTACAATAGCCAAACAGCGGATAGTCCCAATTCAGCTGATTGTTAATCTCGTTAAAGGTAATCCAGTAGGTGACTTTATCGCGATAACGCGTGAATACCGTTTCACAAAAACGGACAAAGCAGTCCACCACTTTGCGGTTGGCCCAGCCCCCATACGCTTTCACAAGGTGATAAGGCATTTCAAAATGCGACAGAGTTATCACCGGCTCGATTCCCTGTGATAACAAGTTATCAATCAAGCGGTCATAAAACGCTAATCCGGCTTCATTCGGTGTGGATTCGTCACCGTTTGGGAAGATCCGCGACCATGCAATCGAGGTTCGGAAACACTTAAACCCCATTTCCGCGAACAGAGCAATGTCTTGCGGATATCGGTGGTAAAAATCAACCGCTTGATGATTCGGATACACCTCGCCATCCTCAATGTTATCGGTCATCTTTCTTGGAACACCGTGCTCACCTTTGGTCAACACATCGACAATGCTTATCCCCTTGCCATCGGCGTTCCAACCGCCTTCCACTTGATGCGCAGCCACAGCGCCACCCCAAAGGAAGTTCTCAGGAAATTTACTCATGTATCACCTCTTATCCGTCTTCGTCGCTAGCCTACCCCGTTCAACACTGCTGAAGTGTGAACTGAATCCAAGATTAATTGATAGTTAATATAGTTGCTGGAAACAGCTATGTCAGAGTGAATAAAAACGCAAAATAAAAGACAATTTATTCTGTTAACTTATTTCGCTGGCAGTGATACGCTTAAGTGATATACAACGGATACCGTTTGATCAGCCCACAAGGAGTATCAATGAGCATTTTTAGTCAGGTCGCGATTGTTGGTGGCACCCATGGCAATGAATTCAGTGGCATCTACGCACTTAAACAGTGGCAGCAGAATAGCGAGACGGTCACACGAAGCAGTTTTTCTACTGAGTTATTTTTCGCAAATCCCTGCGCATATCAAGCCAACAAGCGCTATCTCGATTGTGACCTTAATCGGCAATTTGATCCCAAGTTACTCGCTGATCAATCACTTGCTAACTATGAGCAGAGCAGAGCCAAGGTACTCAACCAGCAACTCGGCCCCAAAGGCGATCCGCGAGTAGATTTAATTATTGATTTGCATAATACCACCAGCAATATGGGCCCGACGCTAATTTTATTGACCCTAGATACCTTTAATACTCAGCTTGCTGCCTATGTCAGTGAACGCATGCCCGATGCGGTTATCTTAGTCGAAGATCATATAGAGCCCATTCAGCAAGCCTTCTTATGCTCGGTAGCCAAACAAGGTGTGATCGTTGAAATTGGCCCCCAACCTCAATCGGTGCTGCGCCACGATGTGATGGAATCGATGCATGAAATGACCACGCATATTCTTGACTTTGTTCATTTATTTAATATCGACCAAGTGCCTGAGTTGCCGGAAAAGATCACTGGGTTCCGTTACACAGAAACACTGCACTTACCTCAGGATGCATCTGGGGAACGCATTGGTATGGTGCATCAACATGTGCAAGACAAAGACTTTGTTCCGGTGAATCCGGGAGATCCACTCTTTATCTTGTTTGATGGCAGTGAGCAAACATGGCAAGGCGACTATGTAGCGTACCCACATTTTATTAATGAAGCCGCGTATTACGACAATAACATCGCCATGTCGATGGCAGAACGTATTGAGATCAACACCAAGTAACAAATCCATCAATAATACGAACAAGCACTGGGTTTTGTACTACGCTTAAGCTATTTCCGGCAGACGTATAGAGCCAGTTGTGAACAAGGCAATTGAACATCATAAAGACGTTGAGACGATACTGCCCTCGCTGTTTCGTAATCTAGATACCGCCGTTGTAATAGCCGACACGCAACGGCGCATCCAGTTTTTAAACCCCGAAGCAGAAGCCCTGTTTGGTTGTACACTGGAAAGTGTGAAAAATACCAGCACGCGAGTGCTATACGCCGAGCAAGAAGACTTCGATGCTAAGGGGCGTGAACGCTTTAATCCCGAGGCGGAGCCCTATTATCACAATGCCTATGTAGTAAGGTACAAAACCGCCGATGGTCATGTATTTCTGGGAGAAACTCACGGTGGTCCAGTGTGCGATGATAACCAAGACGTTATTATGTACGTGGCCTTTATCCAAGATATCAGCACACGCGTTGAAGTAGAATCAGCTCTCAGCCAACTGCATTCCATTACGTCAGCGCGTAATCTCGACTTTAGCAAACGTGTGGAGCGCATTTTATCGCTGGGCTGCAAACACTTCGGGCTGCCCGTTGGCATTCTTAGCCAAATCGTCGGTCAACGCTATACCGTCCAACAAGCCATTCATCCCGAATGTGCGCTCCAAGCCGGTCAGGTATTTGATTTACAAACCACCTATTGTAGTCATGTCTATCAAGCCAATGAGGTCAAAGGCTTTCATCATGTTGGCGCCAGTGATATCCGTTCACATCCCTGTTACCAACATTTTGGTTTAGAAGCTTATATTGGCGCCCCCATTTTTATTGATGGTGAGCGCTATGGCACCCTGAATTTTTCTAGCCCAGAGCCCACTCGACCCTTTATTCCACAAGATTTCGAACTATTGCGACTATTTGCTGAATGGGTGGGTCATGAGCTAGCGCGACTACGTGATTGGGAAGCATTAGAACATGCACAGCAACTGCTTGAGATCCAAGCCAATACTGACTCGCTCACCCAGCTCTACAATCGCCACTATCTGACTAATGCACTGACCAAGGAGCTGGCACGATGTGAACGTTACAAAAACCCACTGACACTGGCAGTCGTCGACTTTGACCATTTCAAGAATCTCAATGACACCTATGGTCACCGAGCTGGCGATATCGCGCTACAGCGCTTTGGGAATATTGTCAGGGAAGAATCACGAACCAACGACATATATGGTCGCTGGGGCGGGGAAGAGTTTTTGTGTGTGCTACCGGAGACCGATATAGACGGCGCGAAAGTGGTACTCCAACGTCTCGTCGAGCGCGTTCACGCCGAAGTCATCCATGTGGATGGGCAAACGATACGTTGCACCATCAGTATCGGTTACACCCATTTTGTGTCACACGATACACAAGACACGATCATTCAACGCGCGGATACCGCACTTTATAAAGCAAAGAGAAATGGCCGGAACCGAATCGAGCGGGCGTGATCCGATCCCAACCATGTAGTCCCTTATCGATTAGCTTGCAGGCTTATCCGCTACAACGTTGGCAGCAGTTCTCTGCCAGTAACGGTCATAATGGTAAAACGTGTTTGCCTTTCTCAGCGCCGCTGCTTTTTCCTCAATATCTTGGATTTGCTCTGCCGACACGCGAGAAGATGCCAACTCAAACTGGTCCATGGCTTGCTGACGGAGCTCTTTAAATTTACCTTGCCCGACAACATCAAGATACGCAGATAAATAGACCAAACCCTCGATGTATTCCTCGTCAGCGGGCTCATAGTAGGTGGTGTAATAACGCCCCAGCGCCGCCAACGACATCAAGTCACCTTGCTCGATGGCTTTTTTTCTCCATTCAACCGCTTTGGGGCTCTCACCGCGACGGATAAAATCACGATATAAGCTTTTGGTACCAGGAATGCCGCCCGCATTGGCAATCTGCTTTTTCACTTCAGCGGCAGCATCCAGTCGAGAGCTTGGAAACAGGAAAAAGCCTCGTTGCCCCAGCTCGATTTGCGACGCTTTGTGAAGCAAAGCGTCGACATCATTCGCGGCGATCGCTTCATCTAAATAGGCTTCTGCTTTGTCTTTATCGGTAGGATGTAAATATTCATACAGACTAAAAGCGGCTTCTTCTGGCGCCTCGTCATACCAAGCGTGCAAGACTTCTTCGTACTTATGTCGCCAAATAATCCGGTGAGTGGCCGACAACCAAGTCCCTTCTTCGACCAGTAACTTCATGGCCGGAATGTAATTCGCTTTCGCCGCTTGAGTCAGGTAGTCCTGTGCTTCCTGAGAATACTCAAGCTTTTGCGCATCATCACTCAGCAACACAGCATATAAATACGCGGCAGGGGCAATCCCCTCATCCGCTGCGGCTTTAAGATATTTTTCCGCACGCTGGTAATGAAATTGCGCACGCGATAAGCGTCCATGTGCAAACAGCGCCTGCGGCGTCATAGCCTCAATGTCATAATCGTCAGCGATTTTCTCAACCGGTTCGATGGTGGCAAAAGGCGTCGCTTCTACTTCAACCTGTTCAGCCCAGCTATGACTACTAACCGCCAGAAAGCAGCCCAGCAGACTCGCTCTAAGTGTTGATTTATTAACCAATATTGACACTTGAACCTCCTGCAATCACCCCACCACAACTTACCGCATCGCCAATACGAGCGGCCGGCTTGCCGTCAATCATGACACTACCGGATCCCCCATTCACGGCACGCCCATGTGGCGGGTGTTTGGGTTTACTGTGAGGGGCCAACGGATCACCTTTACGCACCGCGGGAATACCATCGATTTTAACTGTCGATGATCCTGCGGTAATCGGTGTCGGCGGGAAACCATCATGGGCTGTCCCAATATGGCCGACAAGTGCAGCTTTTGGCATACGAATCCTCAACTCTTTCTTTCGTTAACTATTCTGGCTTATACGCGGGGCGAGGCGATGTTGGCGACTTACCTTGATAGCCTGAGCCGCTCCCTGCACTGCCTCCAGCATTTAAGTTGATTGCTGGACCAATCAGGTGGACGCCCGCTGCGTCGACTTTCATCACACTACCACCGGCGGATACGGTAATCTCAGTACCGGCATCAAGCACGACGTTTGTCCCTGCTTTGAGATGAACCTCACGTCCTGCCGCCGCGGCAAAGCGATTGTTAATTTTTTCATGAATACTGCCACCAACTTCTAGGGTCGCATCTTTTTTGATGCGCGAGCGGTGCTGTTTCTCGACGGTCAAATGGCTATCGCCACCCACTTTTGAGAACGCATCATTATCAATTTTTTTGTGCTGATCGTGGCGCACCTGTTTGATCGCATCATTCTCAACCCGTGTTTCCCAATCTTTCTGAGCGTGTAAATACACTTGCTCACTGCCCGATTGGTCTTCGAACGTGAGCTCGTTGTAGCCCTCGCCTTGGTGGCTCTCACTGCGCCAAACCGTCTTGGTTTTGTGTGCCGGTAAGGTATAAGGCGGCACATTGGTCGCATGATAGGTGCGGCCGGTGATAATCGGTTGGTCCGGGTCACCGTGTAAGAAAGACACAATCACTTCATGGCCAATGCGGGGAATGGCCATCATGCCGTATTGGCTACCCGCCCAGCCTTGCGCCACCCGTATCCAGCAACTGCTTTTGTCATCGCCGTTGGAATAACGGTCCCACGGGAAGTGGACTTTCACCCGACCGTGTTCATCACAGAAGATTTCTTCGCCTTCTGGACCCACAATCATACCAATAAGGGGGCCATCCACCTGAGGCTTGGGCTGCGGGGTCGCCCGCCAAGGGGTGGTGGCCGGAATAACCATAAACTGGTTCGCATAGGTGGTCGCACCCTGTCCACCCTCTTCTTCAAGGGCTTGTGGCTGCGTACCACGGTGCTGAATACGCACCACTTGCCACCATTGATTCATCTCGCGATTAAGGTGATCCTGCAGCTCAAACCCATAGCCCGCTTGCAAGTGCATATGGTTACTTTTACCTATCGCTGTCACTTGTTCGCGAACCAAAAACTCTTTGCGGACCTGACTTAAGTGCTGCCCTTGCGCATCGTCTTTAAAACGTCCGGGGAAGTCGTACACCTCATAATCTTGGCGCTGATAGTCTATTCCCGATACCGCGTTATGCTGCAGGAAACTATAAGCCGGCTTTTTGAAGCTATAGTCCTTCATCACGGACGAGGAAGGAACAACGCGCGTGCGCTTTTCCATATGACTGATAAATGGCGCATCAATCACCGCCCCCGAGAGTGCATTATGGGCGATGGGCGTTTCTAGCGAGGGCAGTACAGAAGGCGCATCTGTGATATACAAAAGCTGTTTATCGTCCTGCCAAACAAAGCAATAGATTAAGCCTTCCTCTGCCGCGATACGCTCTAAAAAGGCGAGATCGGTCTCGCGATATTGCACACAGAACTCACGCTCCGCGTAGTCTTTTGTCAATCCAAAGCCAACATCCGAGATATCCATTTCTTGGAGCAAGATGGATATAATCTGCGGCACCGTTTGGTGTTGAAAAATACGACTGTTTTGACGCAAAGAAAGGCGTGCCAACTCGGGCACCATCTGCACATCATAGTATGTGTGATGATGGCCGATATCGCCTTGCGAAAACTGGTTGATCACACCGCAAATTTTGCGTTCACAAACCCCATTACGGTACAACAGCAAGGTGCCTTTACAATCTACCAATTGTTCCGGTGTTAGGGAGGAGTCACGGCTTGCTAAAGCAATATTATAACGAAAGCCGTTACAGGTGTGTTGGTCGAACTCGGCACTAGAAAGGGACTCATGACCTTGAAATTCTCTTACGACGAACGTTTCAGGATCGAGCCCCTCAACGTTAAATTCAAACCGCAACCTAGCCATGATGTCTCCTAAATCTTGTTTCAACCAAAGTGAACACTTGTGTAGCAATCCTTGACCAGTGAAAGCGTGCTACACAAGTGATAAAGCGCTAGCTCCAAGCCAGCGCTTCAACTCTATGCCCTTAGGCTTCGATAGGCTTGCGCCAGTCGTCTGAGCCTGAAGTACCTGCGTTGACGTGGTCCCACGTGATTTTGCGGTAAGACATCGACACCGTCAGGTTCTGCGTAAAGTCTGACTTCGCCGGGTCTTGGCAATGAGGCATCTCGCAGTGAATGTCCACAATCGAGGCGCTTTCCAGCTTGGTGGTAAAGAAGTTTTCTTGTTTACCTTCAATCGATGTGCGGTACCACTTCAGCTCAACCGTTGACATCTTCTCGCCTGACGCCAGTGCGTTATAAAGCAACGGCACCGCTTTGTTGAGTGCAACGGTGAATTTAAATGGCTTGTGCACACGTTGGCCTGATGGCTGACCTGACTGAGGGTCAGTCGGTACCGTTACATTGTGGTCAAACTGTTGTACCAGCATCTCGTCTTCGTGGCCTTCAACAAACGCATCACCGATAGAATCCGCGGTGCAGGCACCGGCAGTAATCAAACCCTGAGTTTCACCTTCAATCGAGATATAACATGGCGTTGGCATAATCGCTCCTTTCTTATTAATGGAAGAGGCTTTCCAGTCGGTGCCTCTGTTCGCTATCCCATATAGCGAAATGCATGCCAGCTTTTTTAGCCCTAAAATTCAGTGCTTTACTCTCTCACTGACCAATTTTTTGCACGCCACAAGCAAGTTTTTGCTCGGCGAGGCAAGAAGTTGCTTCGAGTTATCCACTTTTACTGCTCACTGAGCAACTCGACTGGATCTTGGCTGTAGACTTTGCCAACTTTCTCCCATGGGATTGGATCAATGGCAACCCCTTCATCTTTTGCACGTTGATTAATAGTGTCAAAGGACGTTGTTTCCTAAATCAT
>NZ_MEBP01000115.1:0-2250 GCF_001722075.1 Salinivibrio sp. SS2
GCGCCAGAAGTGACCGGTGAGTTTGTCGGTTCCGTCACTGAGGGCAATGAAGGCGATGCACCTGTCACTGCAACGGGTACGATTGCGATCACTGATGTTGACACCGACGATGCGCCTACCTTTGCCGATGTCACACAAGCGAGTACATATGGTTCGCTAGAACTAGTGAATGGCAACTGGACCTATACGCTTGATCAGTCTGCGGTGCAGAACTTGGATGCCGATGATCAGGTTACCGATACCATCACCCTCATCGCCTCTGATGGCACCCAGCAAGATATTGTGATCACCATTACTGGTAGCGAGGATGCGCCCGAAGTCACCGGTGAGTTTATTGGTTCCGTGACCGAAGGTAACGAAGGCGATGCGCCTGTCACCGCGACGGGCACCATTGCGATCAGCGATGTGGATGGCGACGATACACCCACCTTTGCGGACACCACTGAGACAGGCACCTATGGTTCGCTGGAATTGGTCGATGGCAGCTGGACCTACACCCTCGATCAGTCTGCGGTGCAGAACTTGGACGCTGGCGATCAAGTTACGGATACCATCACCCTCACCGCCTCTGATGGCACCCAGCAAGCTATTGTCATCACCATTACCGGTAGCGAGGACCTACCTGAAGTCACCGGTGAGTTTATTGGTTCAGTCACCGAGGGCAATGAAGGCGATGCGCCTGTCACTGCCACGGGCACCATTACGATCAGCGATGTCGACGGTGACGATGCACCCGCCTTTGCCGATACCACTGAGGCAGGGACTTATGGTTCGCTCGAGCTGGTGAACGGCAACTGGACTTACACCCTTGATCAAGACAGCGTGCAGGATTTAGATGCTGGCGATCAAGTGACAGATACCATTACCCTGACGGCAAGCGATAACACGCAGCAAGATATTGTTATCACCATTACAGGGACGGATGACGACCCTGAAGTCACCGGTGAGTTTATTGGTTCCGTCACCGAAGGCAACGAAGGTGATGCGGCCGTGACTGCCACGGGCACCATTGCGATAAGTGATGTGGATGGCGACGATGCACCCACCTTTGCCAATACCACAGCAACCGGCACTTATGGTTCACTCGAGCTGGTCGATGGCAGCTGGACCTACACCCTCGATCAGTCTGCGGTACAGAATTTAGATGCTGGCGATCAGGTCACCGATACCATCACTCTGACTGCCTCTGATGGCACACAGCAAGCTATTGTTATCACTATTACTGGTAGCGAGGATGCGCCTGTAGTCAGTGGTGAGTTTGTCGGTTCAGTGACCGAAGGCAACGAAGGTGATGCACCTGTCACTGCCACCGGCACCATTACGATCAGTGATGTCGACGGTGACGATGCACCCACCTTTGCCGATACCACAGCGTCTGGCACTTATGGTTCACTCGAGCTAGTCGATGGCAATTGGACTTACACCCTCGATCAAGCCAGCGTGCAGAACTTAGACACTGGCGATCAGGTCACCGATACCATTACCCTCACCGCCTCTGATGGTACTGAGCAAGCCATTGCGATCACTATTACTGGGACAGATGACGACCCTGTAGTCAGTGGTGAGTTTATCGGTTCCGTCACCGAAGGCAACGAAGGTGATCCCCCTGTCACTGCCACCGGCACCATTACGATCAGTGATGTCGACGATGGCGATAATCCAACCTTTGCCAATACTACAGAGACCGGTACCTATGGTTCGCTCGAAGTGGTGAACGGCAATTGGACTTACACCCTCGATCAAGCCAGCGTGCAGGATTTGGATGCTGGCGATCAGGTCACCGATACCGTTACCCTGACGGCCTCTGATGGCACCCAGCAAGCCATTGTGATCACCATTACTGGTAGCGAAGATGCGCCTGAAGTCAGTGGTGAGTTTGTGGGTTCAGTCACCGAAGGTAACGAAGGCGATGCGCCTGTCACCGCAACGGGCACCATTGCGATCAGCGATGTCGACGATGGCGATAATCCAACCTTCGCCAATACTATAGCGTCTGGCACTTATGGTTCACTCGAGCTGGTCGATGGTGATTGGACGTATACTCTCGATCAGTCTGCGGTACAGAATTTGGATGCCGGCGATCAAGTCACCGATACCATTACCCTGACTGCCTCTGATGGCACCCTGCAAGATATTGTTATCACGATTACTGGTAGCGAGGATGCGCCAGAAGTGACCGGTGAATTTGTCGGTTCCGTCACTGAGGGCAATGAAGGCGATGCCCTTACACACAGCTCCGAGCCCACGAGA
>NZ_MEBP01000116.1:0-2972 GCF_001722075.1 Salinivibrio sp. SS2
TTATTGAGTATCGTTGTCCTTCGGTCAACTGCTGGTAACTCATGGTAATCACGTTTTGATTTTGGCGATGAGAAGCGTACCACTATCAGCAGTTGACTTCCTCTCGCCAGTTTAACCATGAGTGTTGCACTTATTATCTGAATTCAGGGTTGAGAAAGTCGGTGTCGCTGCTGCACGGCAACTATCGTTATATGAATCTCAAATCTATGGGTGGCGTAGAGCCGTTAAAAAGACTACCGAGACTTGATTGCGAGGGTGCCCCTTTTCCCAGAAAGCAGCCCCTTCACGTGGAGGGATTAGAGGTGTCGCTTTCTTAACGCTAATCGCCCTTTGACATTCCTTTGTATCGTATGCACCATCTCCTGAAATCTCCTTGATGGTTCGGCGTGTTTACTTGAGTAAATTAGGGAGTACTTCCGCATCTGTCACGCCTGAATGCGTCAGTTCCGCTGCGATGTCAGCGCCGATGTAAAACTGACCCACTAACGTCGATTTAAAATTGACCCACCTGAGCCAAACTATCCGTTCGTTACATGGATAAAGCGGCGGATTATGATCAATCAGGAGCAACTCGTGGAAATACACGTTTTACATCATCAAGGGCGCAGTATCCGCCGCATTGCAAAGGAGTTGGGTATCTCAAGGAATACGGTTCGCAATTACCTTCGAGATAAAAGCAAAGCGCCAGTTTATCCTGAGCGTCAAGAAGACTGGATAGAAGGTCTTGAAGAAGCGTTTGAATACTTCGGCGGCGTCCCCAAAGAGGTGCTATTCGATAATGCGAAAGCCATCATGATAGAGCGTGATGCCTACGGTGAAGGTGAACATCGGTGGAATCCAGCGCTGCTCACCACGGCCAAGAAATACAGCTTTAGACCAAGAGCCTGTCGTCCATATCGCGCAAAGACCAAAGGGAAAGTGGAGCGATTTAACGCTTACTTGAAAAGCAGCTTCGTCACGCCGCTTGCGGCGACACTCAGGCAGCACGGTCTTAACATCACCGTCGGTGTTCTTAATGGACATATCGGCGCATGGCTAGAAACCGTCGCTCATCAACGAACTCATGGTACGACAGGTGCAAAGCCTCAAGTTCTCTTAGATGAAGAACGCTTTACACTTCAGCCACTCCCATCGCCAACGCGTCCAGTCACAACGCTAACAACGAGTGATAATGTGGTGCCGCTAGAGAGCTTCCAACACCCATTATCAACGTATGATGCACTATTAGAGGTGCGACCATGAACCTTCAAATGAATCGCATTGAAGCTGCCTGTGCAGCGCTGAAGCTACAAGCTATCGGTCAGGAATGGCCAAGATTAGCAGAAGCCGCCAACAATCGTGAACTGAGTCTAGCCGATTACTTAGAGTCACTGCTGAACGCAGAGCTGGAAGCCAGAGCTGAGCGCACAAGAGCCACACTGACTAAGTTCGCCAGCTTTCCAATGGAAAAAACGTTCGATGATTATGACTTCAACTTCGCAACTGGCGCCCCGAGAAAACAGCTCAAAGAACTAACAGGGTTGGCCTTCATCGAGCGAAAGGAAAACGTGGTGTTACTTGGGCCAAGTGGCGTCGGTAAGAGCCACCTTGCAGTTAGTATTGGTCAACTCGCTGTCCAAAAAGGTTTAAAAACGCGGTTTATCACGGCAGCAGACTTGATGCTTCAACTCTCTACTGCCAAAGCTCAAGGTAAGCTTGAAAGTTACTTGAGACGCAGTGTACTCGCACCGAAACTCCTTATCGTCGATGAAATCGGCTATCTACCGTTCGGCAGAGAAGAGGCCAACTTATTCTTCAACGTCATCGCCAAACGCTATGAGCAAGGCAGTATTATCGTGACCAGTAACTTGCCGTTCTCTCAATGGTCAAAGGCGTTCGCCGACGATACAACGTTGACGGCGGCACTACTTGATAGGCTTCTGCATCACTCGCACATCGTACAAATCAGCGGTGAAAGCTACCGATTACGAGGAAAGAAGGTGGCTGGAACCGTACCATCGGCTTTGGGCAGCTTATCTGAAAGCAAAAATTAATTACGTGGGTGGGTCAGTTTTACTTCGGCGATAACGTCGATAAGTGGGTCAAATTTAAACTGGCGTTGACAACAGATATATGTGATTAACAGAACCAAGCTCATAGACTGCAAATAGTTTTTTAGGTCTAGATACTTCCGAAGAACGGTGCATCCAACCTGTCTGAATAATTTCTTTTCCTGTGTAGGTTAATCCCCATAACTTTATGCCCAATTCAGATACAGTGACTTTTTGACGAGGTAACAGCAGTATTTTTGCAATATCCGTATCAATAGCTCGTAAACGCCCAGTACGATTCTGTAGGCCCCACCTCCAAAGCTCAATAGGGATCGATGGAAGGCTTTCTGGCATATCAGGAGCGCGATCGTACTTATCCAATAGCTTGTTTAAGTTGTGAGCAAGTATTGAATAGAGCAGTATTTCAATAAAGTCTGATCTCGCCACAGCAGCTTCAACTCTATAATCTCTTTCACCATGCTTCTTAACCTTGTTACCAGTTACGACACCTGGCATATAGGGCTTGAACTTAGCCTGCAGCGTACCAAACGATCTCTCGACAATGCCTTTAGCATCGCCTCTTCGAGGTGGAGCACTTTCAAGGCGAATACCAATAGCATCAACCAAATAATTTGCTTGGTGGCTCATCAATTCACCACGATCAGCCAGCAACACATCGGGAATACCTATGCATGGCCACTGTTCTTCTGAAATATCGATACCATATTTTGCGCAAGTTTCTATTTTGCTGCAAAAGCTGCATATCAGCGCTTTCATTGCAACGGGGAAAGATGGGTTATCGAAACCAATATAAAACCCTGCAACCATACGACTAAAAACATCAATGACCATATAAATCGTCGGCCGACCGATAACCTTGTCTGAATCGTCATCATCTACTAAGTAAATATCTGCAATGGTGGTGTAACCCTCCCTGTTTTA
>NZ_MEBP01000117.1:0-2403 GCF_001722075.1 Salinivibrio sp. SS2
TTTTCCCACCTATCAAGCCGAAACAGGTTCACTTGCGTTGTGTGCCTCTAACTTCCTATCGCTTCCTTCAGACCCTGCCGTTGGCCAGCAACGCCCTTGCGAGTCGGATTATCTTCCCCTCAGTCGGGGCGATTCAGGTTTCTTTCAACCTGACGTGTTTGCCAGCTTCGCTAGGCAAACATCGAGTAGGGTGAGGCGTTGCCGCCTCATCCCTCTCACAGAACCGTACATACGGACCTCGTATACGGCTCATGCACACTTCCATTCAGCATAAATGCTAAACACATGCCCTGTCCTTACCTGTTCAATATTAACTAACCCCAGCTCATCGAACCACTGGTTGGGCATTGCATAGCTTGCTAGCGGGCTCGCTGCATTTCTCCAGCTGGTCATGCTTATCCATTTAAATGGCGGTTTATAACCTCGCTGTCTCAGTCTGCGATGTAGCCTTGACGGCTTCTTCCACAGTCTAAGTTGTATGCTGCGTAGCCTGCGTCTCAGCCAAGCGGCTAGCTTCTTGAACTCCCTGTTGGCATTGGCGATCCTGAAGTATTGACTAAATCCTCGTATCACGGGGTTTAGCATCTTGATGATGACCGGTAGCGGTTTTCCACTGTTCCGTTTCGTCATCCGCTTCAGCTTTGCTTTGAACCCTGCTAGTTTCTTCGGTTGGATTCGGGTATGTGTTCGCCCGATCTCTACCCCTAGGAACTTCACACCCTCATCGCTATGCGCGATGTGGGACTTTTGTTGATTCACGCTTAGCTTCAGCGTTTGCTCCAGTATCTTTGTCGCTTGTACAAGGGCATTTTCCGCCCCTGCTCGGCTTCGACAGAAAATCAGAATATCGTCCGCATAGCGTACTATTCGGTGCCCCCGCTCTCGCATTGCTTGATCGAAAGCGTCCAAATAGATATTAGCGATCAGTGGACTGATCACCCCACCTTGCGGACTGCCTATTTCTGTCGACTGCCAGTTGCCGTCGACCATTACCCCACTTTTCAGGAACTGCCTGAGTAGCGCTAGCACGCTGCTATCCGTGACCCGTCTGCGTATGCTTTTGATGATAAGCTCATGGTCGAGTTTATCGAAGCATTTCGACAGGTCCATATCCACGACATGGTCTAGCCCATAGCGGCGAATGAACATCGTGGCTTTGTTGATAGCGTCGTGACATCCTCGATGCGGTCTGTACCCAAAACTTGATGGGTGGAACTGTGCCTCGAAGATGGGCGTGAGTAGGTCGTTCAGGGTTTGCTGGACAACTCTATCCCGAACCGTCGGGATACCAAGTAACCTTACACCACCGTCGTCTTTGGGGATCTCTACCCGCTTGACCGGTTGTGGCTTGTATTGCTTGGTTTGGAGCTCAAAGAGCAGTTGGTCGAGTTGATTACTCAGATCCGAGGCGAAGTCACTCAGGCTCTGCCTATCTATTCCGGCCGCGCCTTTTGCTTTCCACACCTTTTTAAATCCGTTGTACAGTCGTTGCTTGTCCAGCAGGTGACCATACAGGCTGTAATAAACTCTCACTCTGTCCTCTTGGGTTGTGTGCTGTGTGGGGGCAGGATGCGCTTTGTCGATATGGGTTTGTTTCACTTGGTCGTTTAGCCTTCTAGCTCAAGGGCAATTTACTAAACAGTGTCCGAGTTACTCCCGTGTACGGTTTCTCGTTCCAGAGCCTTATTCCTAAGGTGACCGGTTCGGAATACCTCGATAGCTAATCGATTTGGGTACTATCAAAAAAAAACATCTGCTCATCACAGTCTTTAAAGTGTACTTCCTCCCTTCGCAACACCGATTCGCTTTTGGCTGAACGGTGCTCCATCAGACACTGTGCCGATGGTCAGCTCGGTTTTCTCCTCCACACCATTACTGGCTTTCTTAGGCCGAGCCTTACTCACTACTACGGATTCATCTGCCACCTCACACCAACGTTCACCTTGAGTTGCCTCTTGATGAACGCTTCCAGTGTTTCTCTGGATGGGGTGCCAGGCTTCCCCAGTTACTGCACTGGCTCCCTGTCAGAGACGCCACCCTCAAGCACTTGATAGGTCTGACTGAGTATTGGACTTCACGCTATTTTGCACGCTTACCCACCTATCAAGCCGAAACAGGTTCACTTGCGTTGTGTGCCTCTAACTTCCTATCGCTTCCTTCAGACCCTGCCGTTGGCCAGCAACGCCCTTGCGAGTCGGATTATCTTCCCCTCAGTCGGGGCGATTCAGGTTTCTTTCAACCTGACGGGTTTGCCAGCTTCGCTGGGCAAACAAAAAAGCCGCTGATTACTCAGCGGCTTTTCCATATGTGGAGGAGGGCTAGGGATTTGACACCTAGAAGGGCTATTAACCCTTGCCGGTTTTCAAGACCGTGCTTTCAACCGCTCAGCCATCCCTCCGAACA
>NZ_MEBP01000118.1:0-13485 GCF_001722075.1 Salinivibrio sp. SS2
TGATTTAGGAAACAACGCCTGCTCAGACGTCTGGCTGGGCGAGCGTTGACCTTGGTTTGGGCTATCAGTTCTCGTCTCATGCTTCTATCAATCTCAATGTCTATAACGTGTTAGACCGCGAATACATTCGTTATCAAGACGTTGCCGGTATTTCTGAGTCACAAACCCGTTTTTCGACCGAGCCCGGTCGTTACTTCACCCTCAATGCACGTTATGCGTTTTAAGGAAGAACCATGAAATCAGCGATCAGTCTTGTGGCGTTGGTACTTGCCAGTGCCAATGTCATGGCAGGGGAATGGGATTACCCTGCGGGCAATTATCAAGCAAGTGATGCCACTCAAGCACAGCAGTATTTGCGCACGCATTATCCGTCAGTGGGGGAGCTGTCGTTGCGCTACCAAACCAGCAGTTTGCTTGGTCGTCAGTATAACTTTGATATTTACCGTAGTGGCGAGTATCAGCCGCAGCGTACGTTGGTGTTACATACCGACAAACACGGTTTGGTGACTCGGGTGTATAAAAGCCTAACCGACACCATGATCCGACAGGGTGAGGCAGTGAAAGAGGCGGCTATTGAGATCCCGCGTCGCCTGATCGCGGATGCGCCGCCAGCGCTATCAGACGGAGAGCTAGTGACGCGCACCGTCAATGTGGTTGATCCGGATCTGCGTAGTATGGACAAACAGCCCGCCCCCGAGACGCTCTGGACAACGTTGGCGGATTATCCCCACGCGCCACGCTTTGTTATGCGTGATGTCTCTTTATTGGATGTGGGCGGCACCCTCTACCTGAGTAATCCCAGAGTCCAAGCCGTTGATGCTATCGCCTTTGAAGACAAAAAACCTGAGTCTGGACTATGGCAGAAAAGTGACAGTGTCTCGTTTTTAAATCCGGACGGTGTCACACAGTTTGCGAGCCATGCTTCGCTAACAGCGTTGCCTTTTGATAGTCAAGACTTTGCACAAATGATGGCGTTTTATCATTTGGATAAGTCCCTGCAATATGTGTCCTCGTTAGGGTATTCATTATTTGACGGTCCGGTACGTTTTGATGCTCACGCCTTAAGTTCGAACAACTCGTCTTACTATGTGGGTCCTAACGCTGTGATGTTTGGGGCGTCTGGCTCGCCCGATACACTTGACGCCGATGTCGTGGTCCATGAGCTGGCCCACGGTATTCACTACCATATTTTGCCCGACTGGGCGTATGGCCACACTGGCGCCTTGGGTGAGGGATTTGCTGACTATTGGGCGGGCTCTGCCAGCTATCGCACCTTGTATCAACAAGGTGATGACTTCGAGATTGATACCGTCTTTAACTGGGATGGTTATTTCGGTTTTAAGCAAGGCACGCGCAGTTTGTGGAATCAAAAAGCGCGCTATTTTGAAAGCAGTGAATACCGCGCGCACGAAAACGTTGGTGGTGAATTAGGGGATGAGCTTTGGTCGACGCCTTTGTTCCAAACCCTCAAGCAAGCCGTCGCACTGTATGGTGAACCCGCTTTTAAAGAGATGGATACCTTGGTGCTGGAATCGATGTTTGGGCTAGGCCGGGGCATGAAAATGCACGATCTGGCAGAAAGCATGCTCTATGTGGCTAAAACTTATTATCCATCACGCGACTATGCAGCCTTGTTGAAAGCGAACTTTGAAAAACACGGTTTGCTCAAAGCACCGTTTCGCTTTGAAACGAGCCAGCGTTATGTTGCCGATACGGCGGCGATCTACACACGCTTAACACCACAAGGGCGCACAGCCTCAGTGCGTGGTGATATTCAGGTGGAGGGTGGAGCGCCCACGTCCATTAATCAATCACTCGATCAGGCTCAGTCGTTTTCTATCCCTCTACCGCCTGCGGCGCAATGCGGTCAGCCGCTGACCCTTGATGCGCAAATTGACTATCAATTTGATGACACGTTGCAAACCCATCAATGGCGAGACAGTTTGACGGTGATTAAAGGCTTGCCTCAACTCACCCAATCGCGCCAAACCCTGAATGCGACCTTGCCGGATGCATCGGTAGCCAGTAATGGCGCTCAAAACAATGGGTTCAAGAGTTTTAACTTCATTATTAATGATGACGCGAATGCCATTCGTGCCGATCTTGGCGTGTATGTCCATATCAACCATGCCAGCCCATCAGATTTACGCGTTGTTCTTGTCTCCCCCGCAGGCTCACGGGTGACGTTACATGCCAATACCGCCCGCCAGAGCAATGACTTAGTGCGCTATTGGACCAGCCAGCACGACGATCTTTTACAAGTTTTTGATGGCGAACCCCTAGCGGGGAGTTGGCGTCTTGAAGTGACAGACTATGCCCAAGGCAGCAGTGGTGAGCTGGTGGCATGGCAAGTGGGACGCGTGACGGGATTCGATTGCCAAGATACCGACCTTAGCACCGAGGATGCGCTCGATACCGCTAGCTCGGGAGGCGGCGCGTTGTCATGGCCACTGCTGCTGGTGGGCTTGCTTTGGGGCGGCTGGCGAGCACGAAAGGGCGAGTCCTGATAGCGCGTTATTTAATCACCTTAACACCCTTATTAAAAAGATAGATATGATGAAATTTAACTACTCTCTACTCGCCAGTGCATTGCTACTGGCAGGCTGTAATGGTTCTGGATCAGAAACGAGTGCAAGCGACGCGATCGCGCCGACCTACAGCGTCTCTGGTACCATTAGCGCCACCAATGCCACCGGTAATGAAACCGTTTGTGCGGATTTAAATGGTGACTTTGCCTGTAACGCCAACGAACCCACCACACAAGCGGAGCAGGGAGCGTTTACTCTCACCAGCGCCGATAAAGCGATCTTGTCCTCACCGATTGTCGCGCAAATCGACACCGGCGTGACCACGTTATCGTCGCAACGAATGGGAGCGCAGACTGACGCGCCTCGCCAAGCGAATGCATTCCTTGTTGCTCCCGGCGTGCGCAAGACTACCGGCAATGAGATCAATGTGATCAGCACACTGGTCGCTAGCAACATGGCGGCAGGGGATGCCTATCAAGATGCTGTCGCTCATTTACGTGAGCAATTCGAGGCGATGGGCGTCACGACGCAAGCGGACTTGCTTACCAACGGAGCCGATAACCGTTTTGTACAGCTTGAAAATAACGTTTTATCGCTGATATCGGGCATGACGCCTACGCGGGCGAATCGCATGCTAGCGCTACTAAGCGGTGAATTGGCGCGTTACTCGGATGTTTTACTTAAAGGTGCCCCGAGCGATGCTGAGCTGAACGCGATTTTGGTTGAATTGGATGAACGGACTCAAATGCGTCCTGTAAACGATACCGGCATTGTTAGCTATTATTCCGACAGCGGGAATGTTGCCACCGCGCCTGTCGATTACCCCGGTCAAGATGCTGACTATGGTTTTGATGCAACGGAAGGTGGGTTTAGCTTCACCAAACTGGATGACAAGGGTCAGCCTTTGCCCGATAGCGCCACCACGTGGGATTGTGTGCAAGATAATCGCAGCGGACTGGTATGGGAGAGCAAACACACGGATCCTCAATCCCCGCGATATGTGGATCGCCTTTTTGCCTATCAAGTGCCCGGGCAGTTCGAACCGTTTGACAAAGACATTGAGGCGACAGGCTGCAAAGACGCTGAGGGTATTTGCACCACGGCCCAATACCAAGCGTACCTAAATCAGCAACAGGTCTGTGGCATCGATCAATGGCGCTTACCCACTTTTATTGAACTGTATAGCCTGATTGATTTCGGCGAGACACAAACCGATAGCGATGGGCGTGTTTATGGGCTCGATACTGAGTATTTCCCTCATCAATCCTCTGCCAGTGAATACGATGCCGGTTTGCTGTGGTCTTCCACCTCTTTCTTAACCGAATATACCGCATTTGCGACGCCGGGTGCGCGCTATATTCAGCTGCCGCAAACACGAGGCAGTGATCGTGGCACGACGGTATCGCTCGAGATCTATAGCGATCAGGTCGAGTCTGACTACACCTCATGGCAACTGCCTATTCGTCTTGTCGCCCAAGGAGAAAAATAATGAACAAGCTGATCATTGCCGCCAGTATCTTCGCATCTGCAACCGCATGGGCGGGCCAAGAATGCTCGATTGATTTAACCAAAACGGCACCGAATGTCCGGTATAGCTTTGATGATAATGGCACGGTAACGGACACCTTTACCGGATTAACGTGGATGCGTTGCCCACTGGGTAAAACCTGGCAAGCCGAACAACAGGCGTGTCGTGGCGAGGGCACCGGAATGTATTGGCAAGCCGCACTTAATGAAGTGCAGGCGATCAATCAAATCCAAGCGCATCCGCTGCATCAATTTGCCGGTCACACGCAATGGCGCATGCCCAATATTAAAGAGCTAGCGTCCTTGGCTGAACATGCTTGCATGAAACCCGCGCTTAATCCAAAGGCATTTGCCGCCGGATTCCCATACTCTACGTCAGAAGAAGGCTATGGCAGTGGTGATGTGCGCGCTTACGTTTGGAGCAATAGCCATGTGCAAGCGGATAATACGATTTTGATGTTTGACGTGCGCAACGCGGAGATCTTTGCTTACGGGCCGACGCAGCTTGAGGGCAGTGTACTGCTAGTGACAGACCAGTAACAAAAAATCGCCCCAGCGACATCGACTGTGGCTGGGGCGAGTGAGTCGTTATTGGTGATCGATAACCGACGTGATCAAGCCACCGCACGTACTTTTTCTAAGTGGGCGAGGTACTCATCGTAACTGCCGTTAAAGTGCGACAATTGTTGGTCTTTAATCTCAATAATGTCAGTGGCGAGCGAGGAGACGAATTCGCGATCATGGCTGACAAAAATCAAAGTACCGGGGAATTGCTCTAGCCCTTTGTTGAGCGCTTCAATCGCTTCCATATCCATGTGGTTGGTTGGCTCGTCCATTACAATCACATTAATATCTTGCATCATCAGCTTGCCGAACATCAGACGGTTTTTCTCACCACCAGAGCAGCTTTTCGCTTTTTTATTCACGTCATCCGCTGAAAACAACAAACGCCCTAAAATTCCACGCACGATCAAGTCATCATGCTTGGCCGTACGCCACTGCGACATCCACTCAAACAGGGTCAGATCGTTGTCAAACTCCGCGCTGTTATCTTGCGGGCAGTAGCCAATCGCGGCATTTTCAGACCACTTAATGGTGCCTTTCTGGTGGCTCAATTCACCCACAAGACAGCGCAGTAGGGTTGATTTTCCCACCCCGTTTTCACCAATCACAGCCAGTCGTGAGCCAGCTTCAAGCAGTAGGTGACCGTTATCGAATAACAGGCCATCTTCAAAGCCATGACCCAGCTCTTTCAATTCAACCGCTTGGCGATGGAGCTTTTTGCTTTCGGTAAATTGGATGTAAGGGTGCACACGGCTTGATGCTTTGACTTCATCAAGCTGGATCTTTTCCATGCGTTTGGCGCGTGAACTGGCTTGCTTGGCTTTAGAGGCATTAGCACCAAAGCGATTCACAAAGTCTTGCAGCTCACTCAACTCGGCTTCTTTTTTGGCGTTACTTGATAGCAATTGCTCGCGTGCCAAGCTAGATGCCGCAACAAAGTCATCATAGTTACCCGGGTACACACGCAGTTCACCGTAGTCAATATCCGCCATGTGGGTACATACGGCGTTCAAGAAGTGGCGGTCGTGCGAGATAATAATCATGGTGCACTGGCGCTGTTGCAGCTCACCCGCCAACCAGTTAATGGTGTGAATATCCAAGTTGTTGGTCGGTTCGTCCAACAGCAAGATATCAGGATTGGCAAACAGGGCTTGAGCAAGCAGCACGCGCAACTTCCACCCCGGCGCCACTTGCGCCATCAGGCCAAAGTGCAGCTCTTCGGCAATGCCGGCTTGCAAAAGAATATCGCCCGCGCGGCTTTCCGCGGTGTAACCGTCCATTTCTGCAAACTGACTTTCTAGCTCAGCCACGGCCATGCCGTCTTCTTCGCTCATTTCTGGCAGAGAATAAATACGCTCGCGCTCTTGCTTGATCTCCCAAAGCTTGCGGTCACCCATCATCACCGTATCAATCACTGAATACTGTTCGTAGGCAAATTGGTCTTGGCTCAGCTCGCCTAACGTCTGTCCTGGTGTGATAGAAACATTCCCTGCACTTGGGGTGAGGGCGCCGCTCATGATTTTCATCAGGGTCGATTTGCCACAGCCATTGGCACCGATTAACCCGTAGCGGTTTCCGTTACCAAATTTGGCAGAGATATTTTCGAATAGCGGTTCAGCACCAAACTGCATGGTGATATTGGCGATTGAAATCAAAAGAGTTTCCTAGCGAATATGCTCAACGAGGGCACGTATCATCATACTCAAAACGGGAGATGCACGGCCAAGCGAGGAGGGTGTAAAGATAAATAAGACTGAGCGCGCATTGTACAGAAATGTGATGGGATTAACAGATTAATGGTGAAGAATCACAAGGCGCTGATGGTTACCACCTTGTGATGTCATAGCTTTTACTTAGGTACGTATATGGTGTTAGACCTTGCGACTGAGCATACGTGTATCGGCTTGACGAATTAACTGATCCAGTGCGGTTTTACTGCTGGTTAACTGAGGAGCACTATCAGTGCGCATATCGCTCACACCAAAGCTAAAGCTTAAATAATGTGGGCGTTGGTCAATCAGGAGTGGCGAATGAGCCAGTTGCATCACCAGTGATTGGGTCCAATCTGTCGCAGCCGCGTACGTGGTGTTGGGTAATAACACCACAAACTCATCACCGCCAAAGCGCGCCGCGATTCCCTCGTGCGTATTGTTGGCGAGCAGTGTAGCAAGGTGACAAATCGCCTGGTCGCCAACTAAGTGGCCGTAACGATCATTTACCGTCTTCAACTTATTCATATCGATAAATACAAGTGCTAACTGGTGGCATTGTGGTTCACTTAGCAGTGTATTGAAGCAGGCTTCGAGATGATACCGATTGGCAAGGCCTGTCATGTCATCGGTATTGAGCTTTTGTACCAAATGCCCCAACTGATCGACCAAGCGCTGGTTTTCGGTTTCTAACGCGGCAATCAATTGTTCACACTGGCCCACCTGATAACGCAGTTGTTTAATGGTTTTAGTGTCATCATTTATCAGCGTTTTGACTTGTTCTAGTACATCATTCATGACTATTTTCCTTTACGTACCCTAGCAAGGTATGACGCCACATTATCGGTATGGTGCGACAGAATGTGTCTGATTGAATCGGTTTAACTGATTGTTTTATATGCGACGCATTTTGCCTTTTTGTGATGGTAAGCTCAGTTATGAAATGGAACCGCGATCGCGACTTGTTTGTGAAAGTAGGCAGGTAAATAATAGTGAAAATATCATTAGACATCGAAACATCTATGACAACCCGTCCGCCTAAAAGTGATTCGCTGAGGCTCACGTATTTGCTATTGCGCCGCCTTTCTCATCGAACAAAACAAACCGCAGCCGATCTACAAAAAGCCGTGGCAGGCGATGGGATAGAACGCAACATCCGCACCATTCAACGTAACTTAGAGATGCTTTGCGAGGAAGGGTTTGCCGAGTGTGATGATACCAGCAAACCTTATGGATATCGGTTATTGGATCATGCCCCAGAGCTAAGCAACGGCAAGTTGTCTACGCAAGAGGCATTGTTACTGTCAGCTGGCTGAAAACTACCTCACTAACTTGCTGCCGGCTAATGTGACTGAATCACTCAGTGCCATGTTTGCGGCGGCGCGCTATGAATTAAACCCTACGGGTGATGCCGAAAAAGCGCGCGCCTGGACCAAGAAAGTGCGAGTGGTCAGTGAAACCCAGCCGTTACTCCCTCCCAAGATGAGTGACGAGGTTTTTAAAAATGTTACCGATGCACTCTACAACGACTATCCGCTAACCCTCGATTACTACAATGCCAAACAGCAACAAAAAACCGGCCAACGGGTTTATCCACTTGGCCTCGCGCAACAAGGCCCACGCTTATATTTAGTATGTCGGTTCGAAGGCTACGACAACGAACGCAGCATTGCCGTTCACCGCATTAACCGTGCCAATGTGTCTAAATTCCCATTTACGCCCCCATCAGATTTTGATCTAAAAAAATACGATGACGACGGCCGGTTTGGTTTTGGAGAAGGAGAGCGCTGCTTACTGACCTTTAACATTAAAAAAAGCGCCGGCCACTATTTACAAGAAACGCCACTCTCTTCCGATCAAACCATGACCGAGCACGATGATCATTATCAAGTTACCGCCACGGTCATCCGCTCGCAACAACTCACCCACTGGCTTGATGGATTTGGGGAGTTGGTGTGGGGCGTCGCGATGAAAGACACGATCGCTGTCTGTAAAGAATAAGCCTTGCATTGAATTTTATCGGAGAAGACATTTCTCAGTATTAACAGAATCGAGGAAACGATGAATACAAAATTAGTATCGGAATGGAAACTACCTAAAACACTGGCCACGAAATTAAATATTAGTGATAATCAACAAGAGAACTATGATGCACTCTTAATCGACGCTATTGATTGTTTCTTAAGTAATCGAAAAGCAACCAACTCCATTGCCTCTTTACTTTATACCGGCTTCTCCAAGGTAGAAAGTTTACTTACCGCCGAACGATGGGTGTGCCTTGATCGTGATATCTTCTTTGATAAGAAGGCGAAAGGTTTTTGGATGCTGACCTCTGAGCTCGACGATTTAGATCGTATTGACTATGGGACTGAGTTAATTTTCGTAGAAGAAGAAATAAAAAAGAAAATCAATGACCCATTAAATGAATGGTCGATACCGAATAAAGAAGAGTTGTTATGTCTAACTCGCTTGAGTCATGCGCCCTTTAAGGTACTTAAAGGTCGACCTCGAGTTACTGGGGATATTTGTCTTTATGGCAATATGGATAAATGCCAAGCTTTCGATACTGATGATGACCGATTAAGCGAGGGGAGTGCGGGTAAAATAGTCCCCTTTCTAGCTTACGAGAAAAGCGATGTATCAGCGCGTTCACTATTTATTACCTTAATTGAAAACGGCTTTATCCTTAATCAGTATAAAGATGATGTGGCATTAAAAGCTTTGATTAAAATCTTTCATTACAACAACGATGATGTCTATCCATCTTACAAGATGGATGCGCTCGATAGTCTTGCTCGAGCAGTTAATGAAAAGATTACAACTCCGCTACTCTTTGAAGAAAAAATTAGAGCCGATCTTAGCCCTTATCATCAAAAAATCATCGAAGATACTGATTTGGGGCATTGGAGTTTATGGCAAGATGAGCTCGATACCAGTGAAATGGAGGCAGTACCATTACCTAAAAAGCTAGTCGCGCGTGATCCTAAAAGCAGCATTAATGAAGGGGTCGTAGCGATTGATTTTGGTACCAAAAGCACAGTTGTGGCGTATCAAAAAGATAACGTTAACATTCATCCGATGCGGATTGGTACCGGGGATCTCAGCAAAGATATTGCAGCGCATCACTATGAAAACCCAACCATTATGGAGTTTGTTAATCTCAACGCTTTTTTAACCGCTTACCATCAAAAAGAGAACAAGCCCGATACGCGTTGGTGTGATCTGACGATTTCTCACACTGCGCAAAATTCGTTACAAGGCAGTGAATCCAGCAAGTTTAATACCTTTCTTGATGCGTTAAAGCAATGGGCTGGGGATAAAAACCGAAACTTAAAGGTTGTCGGCCAGCATGGCAAGATCATTGATCTACCGCCGTTTTTATCTCTTAGCGATGGTGACTTTAACCCCATTGAAATTTATGCCTATTACTTAGGGTTATATATCAATAACCTGAATAACGGTATTTTTATGGACTACATTTTGTCTTTTCCTGTCACTTATGAAGTGGCCATTCGCGACAAAATTATCCATAGCTTTAGAAATGGACTTAAAAAATCGCTGCCGGCCGAACTGGGTAAGGAGACAATCGATAGCATATCGGTAAAGAAAGGTGCAAGTGAGCCAGCAGCTTATGCACTGACGGCATTACAAGCTTACCATATCGAGCCAGAAGGCGATGAACGCGTTTTTTATAGCGTGTTCGATTTTGGTGGCGGTACAACAGATTTTGACTTTGGCATTTATCGTGAGCCAACAGATAAGAAAGATCGGCGTCGCTTTGACTATGTGATTGAGCACTTTGGCGCCGGCGGTGATAAGTTTTTAGGCGGCGAGAATTTACTCGAACTCCTTGCCTTTGAAGTGTTTAAGAAAAACAAAAATAGCTTATTAGAGCAGGGGATTCAATTTGAGAAACATCCAGAACGAGATGCGTTTGCGGGCAGTGAGCAACTGTTAAGCCGTTCGCAAGAGGCACGTACAAATACTAAACAGCTGTGCATTGCCTTGCGGCCTTACTGGGAAGAGCATGACGACTTTTCGTTTGATGCATCAGGCGAATTGCAAGTGACACTCACAGATGTCAATGGTGTACAGCACTCTGCTTTTGGATTGCAAATCGATGAACAAGAATTAAACGCCATTTTATCAAGCCGTATCGAGCGCGGTGTCGAAAACTTTTTCGATGCACTGCGGCTAGCATTTAGTAACCGTCAACATATGCTATCGGATATTTCTAATGTGAAGATATTCTTGGCCGGTAATGCGAGTCAATCGAGCTTCGTAAGGGCACTTTTTGATAAACATATTGCGTTGCAACATCAAGAAATGGGGCTAGCTGAAGGTGAAAGCCGGTTTGAGCTTTTTCAGCCACTGGGCGTTGATAGCCAGGATCTTGAGAAGCCAACCGGTAAAACCGGGGTGGCTTTTGGGTTGATCGAATCGCGTGAAGGTGGCCGAATTAAAGTGATTGATCACAATGTGAATGACGATGATATTCGCTTTAAATATTACCTTGGCGAGAATAGAAAGAAAAAATTTAAGCCTATTATCGAACGCGACGTTAGCTTTAATCAATGGATTGACTTTACTTTCGCGGATTACCAAACTTTTGAGATTTTTTATACAGATCAACCCAGTACCAGTACCGGCCAAGTGGCGATTTCTGATACGAGTATCAAAAAGAAAGTGATAAAGCTAGACACGACGGACGATGACGCCTTGGTGTTCATTCGTGTTGTCTCGCCCACTGCCATTGAGTACGTCATTGCGAACGAGGACGATATTCACAATGACATATACCTCAATGAAATCAACCGTATCGAACTTTAAGGAGAACGACGATGATTGCTCTATTACCTACGCTGATCCCATCAATCGTGAGTGCAATAGCAAAAGTCGCGGCAACGGTCGGGCCTATGGTTGCTAAATACGGACCTATGGTGATTAAAACCGTGGGAGAAAATTTACCGAAAGTAATGAGTACTGTCGAAGCAATCAATGTCGCCACTGGGGTATTTAACCCCAGTGATAGTGTCAGTAACCTGGGTGAAAAAGCACTGGCCGCAGATAAAAAACCTGAAGATTTCGATAAAATCAATGATTATATTGACTATCTTAAACATGATGTTCAGGTTGAAGATCATGGCTTGAATACATCGTCAGTTGATACTGCCGTTCGCGATGTTGTTGGAACAACGATTGCCATTAAAGCCATTGCAGAAAATATAGACATGCAGATGTCAAAAATATCACTGCCATTGTTGAATACTATAAGTAGACTAGATGTAGAACCAAAATTGACATTGGCAATCATGACGGCTTATGCGCAAACTGAATTAGAACCTGCTCATCTTGAGAAATACTTGGCGGATAAATTAAGTCTACAAGAAGCGCATCAACACAGTGATGTATTAGTAAGAGCACACCAGATCGCCAATCCCGACATGGACACGACACAAGCTGAAAATGCGGTCATGAATTTACGATAGGATCAACAATGAAAAAGTCACTGATTGAGCTGCTTGAAGAACATGCAGGTATTACACAAGCACAGTTCGGGCTTGAAAAGCCCATCCATATTCTTGAGCATGAGTTCTCCCTCTATCACATCAAAGAAGTGACATTTGATGAAGACTCACCACGAAAAGAAGCGTTCGAAAATGTACTGAATGCATTAACGGTTCAAGGTATTGTTTTTACCTATCTATTGCTGGGTACCAAAGACAGTGTTTATTTTTATTTTGGTATTGCTAAAAACAAAAAGTATCAAGGAGATACTGTCTTGGATGTAGATGATATTGGTGAAAAAATACTCAAGCCTTCCATCGAAGGTAACTTTAGAGGCAGTGTTGTAGAAAAACTGGATAAAAACAAACGATCAGCAGTGAAAGATGCATTGGGAAGTTTTCCTCATATGTATCGACTACAAGGGGTTCCCAGTGTGCATGAGGATAATGAGGAGTTTCAAGGTGTAGACCGACTTGTTGATATCATGTCTGGGGACGAGTTCTGCTTTGCAGTATTAGCCGATCCCTTGTCATTATTAGAAATTAATACAATTGAGTCAGAGCTTTATACGATTTATAACAAGCTGTTACCCCTGGCGAAAAAAACAGTTCAACATGGAAAGACTGAGGCAAGGACAATCGGTGAAACAGAGGGAAGTTCGGAGACAACATCAACCGGAAAAAATGATGGAATTACTATTACGCAAAATACAGGAAAGACTCACTCTATAACAGAAGGAACATCAACAACCGGTGGAGAAAAGCAGTCCTCCAATAGCTATACCACAAATGATCATGATAAATATAAAAGTGGTTCAGAAGCTAAAAATAAAGGCACAACGACTTCTACATCTGTAGCTAGAAATATAGGTAGTAATACATCGGAACAAAAAGGCACTTCATCGAGTGAGTCTCGAGAGTTTACCGATAAAGCCATTCAAGAATGGCTTAATTACATTGATGATGTGCTATTACATCGCGTGCAAGTTGGTAAAAATAAAGGGCTTTATTTGTCGAATATCTATATGCTGGCCAAAAACAAGGCTAGTGCGATTAAATTAGGGAACACAGCTCGGTCAATATTTTCTGGCGAAGAAGCAAATAAGTCACCGCTGACAGTGACACGTGTGACAAATCAAAAAGAGGTTAATGCGTTTAGAAACTTACAACTGCCGATGTTAAATAAAAATAATAAAAGAGAAAACCTCGAAACTTATAGGCAGTTAAATCTGTTACATGCTAAAAATCCACTAAACAGTTACGATTGCAATTGGCTTTCAACTAACGAGTTAAGTGTGGTGGCAGGCCTACCGCAAAAGGAAGTCGTTGGGTTAACCCTAAAAGAAGAAGTTGAGTTTGGTTTGAATATAGCGAAAGCGATTGAGGAACCTAACCAGCTTTATCTTGGTAATTTGATTAAAAGTGGCTTAATTCAAAGTGTTGATGTTCATTTAGATAAAAATGAGTTAGATAAACATATCTTTATCGCGGGGGTAACAGGTAGCGGAAAAACAGGCGTTGTTGATCAAATCATTCACCTAACGCACTGATCCCAATGGGGTTGCCCCCATCAATCAACTCGGTAACTAACAGGCATACCAAGTCTTATGACTTTGTTTATTGCTTTCACGTTGGCCAATGCTTCGCCAA
>NZ_MEBP01000119.1:0-1569 GCF_001722075.1 Salinivibrio sp. SS2
ATGGTTCGCGTAGAGCTAGTCGATGGTGATTGGACGTATACGCTCGATCAGTCTGCGGTGCAGAATTTAGATGCTGGCGATCAGGTCACCGATACCATCACCCTGACTGCCTCTGATGGCACTGAACAAGCCATTGTCATCACTATTACTGGTAGCGAGGATGCGCCAGAAGTCAGCGGTGAGTTTGTGGGTTCCGTCACCGAAGGCAATGTGGGCGATGCGGCTGTCACCGCGACGGGCACTATTGCGATCAGTGACATCGACGGCGACGATGCACCCACCTTCGCCAATACCACAGAGACCGGCACTTACGGTTCGCTCGAGCTGGTAAACGGCAATTGGACCTACACCCTTGATCAGTCTGCCGTGCAGAATTTAGACGCTGGCGATCAGGTTACCGACACCATTACCCTGACAGCAAGCGATAACACCCAACAAGATATTGTCATCACCATTACCGGGACGGATGACGACCCTGTAGTCAGTGGTGAGTTTGTTGGTTCCGTGACCGAAGGTAACGTAGGTGATGCGGCCGTGACTGCCACGGGCACCATTGCGATAAGTGATGTGGATGGCGACGATGCACCCACCTTTGCCAATACCACAGCAACCGGCACTTATGGTTCACTCGAGCTGGTCGATGGCAGCTGGACCTACACCCTCGATCAGTCTGCGGTGCAGAACTTGGACGCTGGCGATCAAGTCACCGATACCATCACCCTGACTGCCTCTGATGGCACAGAGCAAGCCATTGTCATCACCATTACCGGTAGCGATGACCTACCTGAGGTCACCGGTGAGTTTGTGGGTTCGGTCACCGAAGGTAATGAAGGTGATGCACCTGTCACTGCCACGGGTACGATTGCGATCAGTGATGTTGACACCGACGATGCGCCTACCTTTGCCGATGTCACACAAGTGGGTACATATGGTTCGCTAGAGCTAGTGAATGGCAACTGGACCTATACGCTTGATCAGTCTGCGGTGCAGAGCTTAGACGCCGGTGATCAGATCACCGACACCATTACCCTCACCGCCTCTGATGGCACCCAGCAAGATATTGTCATCACCATTACCGGTAGCGAGGATGCGCCAGAAGTCACTGGTGAATTTGTTGGCTCAGTCACCGAAGGTAATGAAGGTGATGCGCCCGTGACTGCCACCGGCACCATTGCGATCACTGATATCGACGGTGACGATGCACCCACTTTCGCCAATACCTCAGAGACAGGGACTTATGGTTCGCTAGAACTGGTCGGTGAGAACTGGACCTACACCCTTGATCAAGCCAGCGTGCAGAATTTAGATGCCGGTGATCAGGTCACCGATACCATTACCCTGACTGCCTCTGATGGCACCCAGCAAGCCATTGTGATCACCATTACTGGTAGCGAAGATGCGCCTGAAGTCAGCGGTGAGTTTGTGGGTTCCGTGACCGAAGGTAATGAAGGCGATGCGCCTGTCACTGCCACAGGCACCATTGCGAACATTACCATCAACAGCGCCGCTGCCAACCCCACAACACACCCCCCACAACACACCCCACACACACACACACACATGGTCCAA
>NZ_MEBP01000120.1:0-7642 GCF_001722075.1 Salinivibrio sp. SS2
ATGAAACTGTCGCACATTGATCCTTTTTGACCGGCATATCAGTGTCATAAACCCCTAGCCTACTAAAACATTCTATCGTGTCATAATCGCATATTGGCGCGAATAAGTATCTACGCCGGCAACCAACACTGATAAAAATCGGTCTTCGCATGTTTGGGGTTGGCGCGAACAAATTCCCAGCCGTGCTGACGATAAAAGGCTAACGCACGATGGTTATCACGGCTTACAGATAGCAACGCTCGCCGGCACCCCGCGTTTGTTAAGGTGGTTTCGATATAGCGCTGCAACAAAGCGGCCAGCCCTCGACCACGAAAGGCAGGTGCAAGGTAGATGAGATGCACATAACCCGTCTCAGGCTCTGGCGACGTACTGCGAAATTCAAGCTGCCCAGCCCATTCTCCATCGACAAAAATATGCCGATAAAACCACTCGGGCTGATTCATGCGTTCACTCACTCGTTCATAATAGCCCGTTAGAAAGTCTTCAAACCCCTCATCGGAGCTAAAGCTACACACAAAAGCGTCCCGACGTGCAGCTACGCAATTAGCAAAATCGGTTTCAAGATTGATGGGACGGAAAGTCAGGTGCATGGGTGTGCCCTTACGCTTTAGCGGCTATACGCGATAAATAACGATGGTATTCAGCCCAGGCTCTATTCGCTGATCTGGTAGTGACGCGTGACATTTTGCGTAACCGCTCCCCAATAGGATGATTTAACTCTCTCTTGGTGCTTATCAAAAGCTGAGCGATCAGTAAACTCTTCATAAACATCAAATCGCAGCGGGTTGTCCGAATGTTGCTGAACCTTAAAGACCAAACAGCCCGGCTCTTCCAACGTCAACTTTTCATGATTAACAAGCTCTCGCGTCACGGCCTGAAGATCAGTGTCTGGCACGAGAATAAAACCTTCTAAAATGACTTTTGACATATAGTTTATTTTTAAAATATCTCGTTAATTTGGTGAGGCCTTTAATATCGGAACCAGCCATATCGACCTAATGTGATTTTGGCGATAGTCACTAAAAACATTCTTTACAAAACCTAAGTAAAGGCCGTTTCTTTGACACTTGCACGCTCTAAAAACCTCCTTAACCAGTCAGCGAGGAGTGGCTGGCTTTCACCCCATTGCAGCTCCGGTAATCGAAAATCGATATAGCTCAGCGCAACGCCAGTAACAATCTGGCCAAGGTTAATGTCGGACTGCATAACGTCAGTATTCACCCTACCCTCCAGCGTCTGAAGGCACCTGATAATGGCATTCTGTCGACGAACTCCAAGGACCGTACTATCGCTCTCTTTCCCAAAGTGCTTCCGATTAATAACCGTCATAAAAGCCGCATCGGTAAGGCCCTGACTCAACCCCGAGAGAGCAAGGACATCAGTGTAGTTGGGTGCACCAAGCAAGCTGTTCGTCGAAGAAAGCCCGTCCAAGTATGACGCGATGAGAAGAGATTCTGATAAAGTCTCTCCCCTATCCGTTACAAGCACGGGAATTTTTCCGTTCGGATTGGCGGTGAGCAACGCATTGTCATCCGCCCAAGGATCTACCCAGATGAGCTTCACATCATCCAACTGCTTTTCAATCGCGCAGATTCGGACAACTCTTGCATAAGGCGACGTCGTGTTCAGATACAGTTCCATATCAATTTTTCTCCATCTGTGTGGCTTTTCGAACGATAAGATATCGAGTTGATAGCAAGAGGACGCCGCTCGCCAGAATAACGGCACCAATGCTGAATAAAGGTTCGTAGCTACCAAGCGACGCGTAGACGAATGCCAAAGCGTACCCGCCTGCTGCTTGAAATGCAGCGAACATGGCGGTCGCCATACCCCATATCTTTTTATGACCAGCAGGCCCCATAATCTCTGAAAGCCGCCCTGCTGTTAGCGCAACAATGCCGGGGATCATGGCTCCAACGACAAAGGATGAAACCGTGATACTGGCCATCGATACCGATATAACCGGTAATACCGTCGCGATGGACTTTGCTAGAAACCCTGACAGCAGAGCCTCGTGCCAGCCGAACTTTTTGGCCGCCCTCCCGGCAATAAAAGGTCCGAAAACAGCACCAACACCCAGAACAGCCCATTGGAAACTCGCGATGCTCTGCCCCATACCGACTTCACGTGCAAGATAATCTACCCAGAAAACCGTATGGGGAACAAAGCCGACTCCGTCCATCGCATACGCCGCCATGACGATTCCGATGCTCCACTTCTGTGCAGCGGTTAAGCCCTCTGACCCATTTCCTGAATGGGGAATAGCTGGTAATGATTTCAACCTTGCGAGAGCCCTATCGGCGACAAGGCCAGCCGCAGCAGCAAGTACGCCGAGCCCAATCCAGGCTAAAACAAGCCCTACATTTAACAATAACGGAATCGCGGTGGCCGACAAAAAAGCCCCAATTCCGATACCGGTAAAAACCATCGCTCCGGTCGCTGGTCGTTGTGACGCTGGCGTACTTGAGAGAGCCAGAGACGGACCGACAACCATCAAGGTTGCACCGGCAAAACCAGACACAAATCGCCAGATAAAGAACCACACGAAGCCGATCGGGCTCAGACAAAGAAAGAAGCTCAACGCGACTGCGATATAAGCGCCGCCAAGCACATAACGGAGTTTGTATCGCTCAGAGAGGGTGTGCGCGCCAATCGCTCCACCGAGATAGCCGAGCAGATTCGCGGCCCCCAAGTATGCCGCTTCCGTGGCCGTAAACCAGTTGGCTTCTACGAGTGCAGGAATAATTGGTGTGTAGGCGAACCGCGCCACACCAATCCCCACAAATGTTGCCATCGCCCCAACGAGCAACGCAGAGAGATTGAATCTACTCGGTCTCATAGTGTTATGCCCTCCATGGCGCTAAGTGTGCCCGGCTCATGGTCTGGTTCAGACTGGGGGAGTCTCAAGCTCTTACGGAACATGGTGGTTACGCTCCTCCCCGCATCTACCAATGCTGTCGAATTTACGCAGGGTCTAGGAACGATATAGGTGTAGAATTTCGAGCCCTCTGAAACGGTCCCAAGCGCCCAGGCATTTGGCACGCTCTTGCCAGAGCTCATAACAAGGTTGAGCTGGGCATCCACCTCAATGCCACCAACATCGACGTTACCGTTTGTGAAGGGGCGTATCAGTCCCCGCTTCATGAGGTTCTGTATCAGGGTAGACCGATCCTGCGTCGGTAATGACTTAGGGATTTGAGCCTTGCACAAAACGTCAGCATAGATCGATTTCTGCCGCTCTTTAAATGTGGTACTGGCGATCTGAAATTGTGCCGCACCTTCTGAGAGCACCACTTTAGAATTTGGCCCAAACCCGATATCCAGGTATCCGGCCTTATATAACGCAATCATTTCCTCTAACCGTTGAACAGGTGGACCAACGGCAAGCCGGTTCATAACGGGTATAAACCTACTCAGGAACTGTTGGTGAGATTCTGGAGATAGCCAGCCAAAGTCCACTGCGTTTCTCAGGTTATCGCGTATATCTCTGAGTACATCACAAGCCGCTTTGAAGGGCCCAGAGACATTTCCCAACTGAGCCTCATGAAGATCCTGTTCCAGAAACGATATCAGCCACTTTCGATAGACGTCCGGGTTATCCATGGCTGAATCATCGATCGGATTAGCGATATTTTCCCAACGGAATAGCTCGATACCGGGACAATCATTTACAATTAGATTCTCGGTCGCCTCAGCGCCAAGACGCACCAGCATCTCACCCAGAAGGTGTGCATAACTGTTTCCATACAGTTTAGTTGCCTGAGTAGTATAAAAAACGTACTGCATGTCTTTCAGGAGCAGCGGGAATACGTCGTTGAAGAAGTCCAGTTCTCCTCTGTTCTTGGTCATTCTCCAATGCCTGACCTGGTCCGCCGTTAGAAAGCGAGCCTGATACTGATCCGATGCGCCCTTCTGGTTTATTGCTCGGCATGAGAGTGGGAGGCCACTCCTGCTGATGATAGCAAGGCAGGGCTCATAGCCAGACGGCTTGTAACACAGTTCTCCAGTTTCAGCATTCCGATGGAACCGACCACCTCGCCCGACGGTGAGGGACGCAATTGCGTCAATAGCAGTCAATCCCATTCCCTCTATAGCAACTGTTGCTCCAGGTGGAACGTCCTTAAAATAAGTATGGATAGGGACTGGCCCTGGCATCACGTATTGAAGATATCGATTGCGAAAACGATTATTCTCTACAAACTGGATCCTAGCCCTATCACGCTCATCGGGGTAATTCTCAGAATGGCCTGTCGTCATGAACAGAAAATTTGCATCAATCTCAGTTTGGTCGCCACACATGATGGAAAAAGTCTGGTCAGGCCTATGAATTACGTCCTTCGCGTAGGTCTTGTGCAGGGTTACCTCACAGAAACGGTCCAAGCGGCGGCATAGGTACTGGTAGACCCAGTGCAGATACTCTCCAAATAACCGTCTCGGCAAATAGCAATTGGGAGTGCACTGGTTATAACGGGGGTCATCCAAACCTGCGGCCCACTCATACATGTTCGGTCCAGGCAGAAGCGGCCCCGCATCCTTTACGGTTGGATCCATAAACATCGTTATCTGTGAAGCAACTGTATTCAACAGCAAGTAGTCAGGCTGGTCGTCGTAGTGTATCCCGACTCCGGGAACACCTGATTCAATCAGGTGGAGGTGTATCGGTTGTGAGCTATAGCCGTTGCAGACGTAGGCGGTAATGCGCTCTAAAACGTTCAGGCCACGAGGCCCTAATCCCAGGATAGCTATCGAAGTCACTGTTTCGCTCCTTACAAATTTGGGCGACCCCATCAATACGGGCCACTTCCAACAGCGTGGGCCTCATCCCACCCCATTTCTGCTCGCAACATATACAATCAGTGACTTCATTTAAAGCGATTCGTTATAATATTAAATATCATATATCATGATAATTCATGCATGGAGGAGCGTCAGATGCAACTGAAGTCGTTAAGGATATTTCGAGAAGTGGTCCGAACCGGTAGCTTTGTAGCTGCAGCTGAATTGCTGCATACGGTCCAGTCCAACGTCACCGCTCATATCAAAAAACTCGAAGAAGAGCTGGATGCCAAGCTGATAGATCGCCACGGAACAGCTCGACTTACCAGCGCTGGCCAGGCGTTGATTCAGTATGCAGAGAGCATATTGTCTGCTCACGACGAAGCGCTTTTACTTTTCCAGAAAAACGCCTCCCCCCGGGGACGCCTCCGGATCGGAGCAATGGAAACCACAACAGCCCTGAGGCTCCCACCTATACTCGCAAAGTTCCACGAAATGCACCCAGAGGTCGATATAGAGATTCAAACAGGACCGACGGCGGATCTGATCAAGGAAATGATGGAAGGAAAGCATGACTGCATCTTTGTCGCCGGGAAGGTAAATCACCCCCGCCTCCATCTCTTCAAAGCGTTCGACGAGCAATTGGTTCTTGTTGCAGGGCGGCACATGGATGAAATGCCAGAGCCCCAAGAATTACAAACGACTACGTTTCTCGCCTTTCGCCAAGGGTGCAGCTATCGCCAGCGAATTGAGCTGCTGATGGCGAACTACGGCGTCTATGCGACCCGAATATTCGAATTCGGCACTCTTGACGCGATGCTGGGGTGTGTCGCAGCAGGGATGGGATACGCCATATTACCTCTCAAGACGGTTGAAGCTCACCGGAACCGCTTCGATGTGCACTGCCACCCTCTGCCCAAAGAGATCGGGAAGGTAGCGACCTATTACGCAGCACCCGAAACCAACACCTGGACACCGGCAATGAAGGCATTTTCAGATGTTCTCCGAAGTGCGGTGCTCCAACCAGAGTCATGTATAGGTATTGCCAGTATCACTAAGAACGATACCGCAGTTCACACCTGATAATTGGACTGAAAGTCGCTAATGCGGGAACCTCCATGGCACCATTAAACAAGGCAGTACATGGCGTAAGTCTAGCCGGCTGACCAGGGGTTCCCAATGCTTTTTAAGTCTATCAGCACCAATCAGGTGCCGCTACAGCTTCGAACACGAAACCTGGTAGTGAAATCTCAGCCCGTTGTAGGCTTTGCAGCATCTTGCTGGGTAACACTATTGAGCATAGGGATTTTGCCAGAAAGTGCCTGGGTAAATCCCGTTGCGTTAGCTTCTGTGGGCGGCGGATTACTGCTAAGCCTATCCACTTGGATGAGGAAAAGCTCTGCTGGCTGGGGCATTGTGTTATTTGGGCTAGCTGCCATTTCCCACACTGTTCTGAACACCCCTTTCGACCCAGCTTCAGGTACCACCCGTTTTTCGTCAGTAATTCTCCTTTTGTTAGGCATCGGCATTCTTCGAAAGTACCTAGTCAACCAGAATATTTCCCATGTCATTGAGCATGTGTTGGGTCAGCCGAGGTTGAAAGAGAGCCCCTTCCCTCTTTTCCTTTTGTATTCATCGCTTACCTTCTTGCTGAGTTTAGCCGTAGTGCCAATTGTTGGTATCCTTACACGGAATACTCAGCTCGACCATCGAGAGCATGTTCGTATAGCCATGCGATCTGTTGGCTCGACAATGTTTATCGCACCCACGACTGTTGGCGCCGCCGCCGTTGCTTTGATGTTCCCGGATCTAAACTGGAGCAAAGCTGCAGTGATTGGTATGCCTTTGGCGACTGCGATGTTGGTGTTAACGTGTTTGCGTAGCGCAGGGGGCGGAGGTGAAAAGCAGCTTCCTTCATCCGGGCCAGTCGATCTTCGTTGGCTCTACAGATTAATTGGCTTATTCCTCAGCATCTTAATGGGCGCGAAATTCGCAGTCGGACTTACGACTGTTACAGCTGTAGCACTAGGAGTCTCTCTGTCCGGAGCTCTTTCAACGATTCACGCACAAGGTCTGAGAGTACTAATAGCCAACGCCGGAGAGACTTTTAATAACTCTAGTGCCGAAATACTGATGTTCATCGCCTGCGGAACATTTTTTGTGGCTCTGAACTCACCTGAGGGCTCGCTATTTCTGCAGGGTGCTGTTAAGGATGCATCTGGTATACTGTCGATAACGCTTATTCAAGGGCTTGTGATTGTTTCAGCCTTCCCGTTGCTATCAATCTGTGGCGTCCACCCAATGGTATTGTTCACAGCCTTTTTCCCTATTTTTCACTCTCTTTCCACTGTCGAAAACGTCATTCAGTATCATTGGTGGATAGCCATGTTCGTGATTGCACAACTCATATCGCCAGTATCGATTAGCGCTATTGCAGCGGCTTCTTCAATCGGGCTAAGCCCTCCGAAAGTCAGCTTACGCCTCCATGCTGGCTTTGCTCTACTACTGGCAATTTGTTGCGTGGTGTATCTATCATGGATTGCATATCTCCTTTAGCTGATTCCACACTGGCTTTCCTCTCCTTGCTCGCTAAATCCCGACAAACGCACCGATTTGGAGCCGCAAAGCGGCAGAAAAGCGGCCGCCTTTGCCACTTGCTTTATCAGCTGCCCAGAGTAGCAACGATAGAGGAAATTGCTAGAATGCCAGAGAGCACAACCGAAGCTATCGCAGTGAATAATGCCTTTCTTCGAGGCCTTAGTAGCATGCAGAACTGGCGTTGTTTCCTAGATCATTGAACTTATCATCCGAGCCGCGATCAGATCATCAACGCCTCAAACAGGCCACCGATGATGAGCAAAGCCAA
>NZ_MEBP01000121.1:0-1224 GCF_001722075.1 Salinivibrio sp. SS2
TCGTGGGCATGTGCTGATGCTTCCCCCAATACAGGTGGGAATATCGCGTACGCCCGACCCTTGTTGTTCACATACCTTATCGCGTGGGTGGTTAATATCGGTGCTACGCTCTGCGATTAAAGTCAACGCGGATTCAACTGCGAAGTGCAACACTCTCGTCTGCAGCCTGACATAACTTGTTAAAGATAACGCTAGGCTGCCTAAAACCAAGACATTTTCTTGGTCGAGCATTCAAGCGGGCCACAGCTTGCATCACCTCTTCTTCTGTGATTTCACGCAGGTCAGTGCCCTTGGGAATATACTGCCTGAGCAGCCCGTTACTGTTTTCGTTTAAACCTCGCTCCCAGGATGAATAAGGATGAGCAAAGTAAATCTCTGTCTCTAATGCCTCGGCTATCGCCTTATGTCCGACAAATTCTGAGCCATTATCTGCGGTGATTGTGTGCACATGCGCGGAGTACGGTCTAAGTAGCTCAATAGTGGCATCACGGACGACATCAGCGTTTTTGCTGCTCACCTTTTTTACCAAGTAAAAACGACTGGTTCGTTCAGCAATGGTAACAAGTGCGCCTGTACCGTGTTTGCCCAAAACAGTATCGATTTCCCAGTCACCAAAACGCTCACGGGTATCCACAATGGCTGGCCGCTCATCGATAGAGACAGGCTCTGGTATCACACAGCGCTTGCTTGTTTTGCCCTTACGATAGCGTTTGTGCCCTTGACGCAATGACCTATACAGTTTGCCGCCAGTCGCTTTATCCGTTGCCACATATTGATAAATCCATTCATGGCTGACAGGCATACCCAACCGCGTGCTCACATGGCTAATCTGCTCTGGGCTCCAATCAACGTTCAGGCAGAGTTTAACAAAATCGATTGTCATCGAAGGTATGCGCCTTTTGGCTGCATGTATACGTCGACTTGTCGTTAGCTGCTGAGCTTGAGCGGGCTCGTAACGACCGTCTGGTAATCGGTTCCTACTTAGCTCTCTCGATATTGTTGATTTTGACTTACAAAGGGTTTCGGCAATGACTGTTTGTGAACAGCCACGGGCCAAAAGGACAGAAATCTGGTATCGTTGTCCTTCGGTCAACTGCTGGTAACTCATGGTAATCACGTTTTGATTTTGGCGATGAGAAGCGTACCACTATCAGCAGTTGACTTCCTCTCGCCAGTTTAACCATGAGTGTTGCACTTATTATCTGAATTCAGGCCTACTTACGA
>NZ_MEBP01000122.1:0-5430 GCF_001722075.1 Salinivibrio sp. SS2
GCATCTATCCCTGCCAATTATAGGCGATGGTCGTTGTGTATGAGCCACTCTCTAACAAAAAATATCGCGATCGCGGCCTACGGCCGCTTATCAAAAAGAACCCCGCCTAAAAAGGCGGGGTTCGTCAGCAATCTGAAGCGTCGAGAGACGCCTTTTTACGTTGTAACGAACTCGCTTCCTGTAATTATTTACGCTCCAACCACACACCCGCTTCGGTATGGTGGGTGAACGGGAATTGATCGAACAGCGCACAGCGACTAATGCGGTGTGTTTGGCTGAGGCGTTCTAGGTTCTCGACCAAAGTCTCAGGGTTACAGGAGATATATAAAATCCGATCGTAACCTTGCACCATTTTGCAGGTTTCATCATCCATGCCCGCACGAGGGGGATCGACAAAGATGGTATTGCACTGATAGTCACTCAGCGTTACCCCTTGGTCTTTTAAGCGGCGGAATTCGCGCTCGCCATTGATCGCTTGAGTGAACTCTTCGGCAGACATGCGAATAATTTGCACATTGTCGATGTTGTTGGCGGCAATATTGTATTGCGCCGATTGTACCGAAGGTTTCGCCAGCTCGGTGGCGAGGACGCGGCGAAAGTTTTTCGCTAGTGCCAGTGAGAAGTTGCCATTCCCACAATACAGCTCCAGCAAATCACCTTGGCTATCGCGGGTGCAATCAATGGCCCATTCCAGCATTTTCTCCGCCACCGGCCCGTTTGGTTGGGTAAAACTGTTTTCAATTTGCTGGTAGATCAATGTCTGACCATCAGCATTGAGTTTTTCCAAAACGTAGTCGCGGTCTAGCACTTTCTTTTGCTTGCGCGCACGGCCAATCAGGTTGAGGTTAAAGCCCTCATCGTTCAAACGTTGTTTAAGCGCTTGCGCGGCCTCGTCCCACTCTTCGTCTAGCTGGCGGTGATACAGCAAAGACACCAAGATCTCACCGCTTAAAGTGGAGAGAAAATCAACTTGGAAGAGCTTACGTCGCAACGCGTCGTTAGGCTTGATGGCATCCATCAATAGCGGCATCAAATCATTGATCAAACGGCTTGCGGCAGGAAAGGTATCGACTCGATATTTCTGCTTGGTCGCAGGATCAAACATGATGTAATACAGGTCGTCGCCTTCATGCCATACTCGAAACTCTGCGCGCATCCGATAGTGGGTTTCCGGTGAGCGAAAGATCTCTAGCTCAGGCGCATGAAACGGCGCGAGTTGGGTAGTGAGTCGTTGTACTTTCTCAGCAAGCTGTGTGTCGTAGTCAACGGCGGTGTGAGCCTTGGTCATGATGGCTGCCTCAGCGATTGGAAAATGAGCGCAGATTTTAGACAAATCCCCAGCCATGTCCACCCTTGCTCACGATTCTCCTTTATTCAATAGGGTTATCAATGGACAATATCCATCTAGACGGCTACTATCCGTGAGCGGGTACGCGATCAGCAAGTATAAGCCTGTTGGTCACTGGAATGCGGTGAGAATCCGCAACTGACGCGCAGCGGTGTAAGAGAACGACCCTAACTCGGCGCTAGGCCAGACACTGTCGCCAATACTGTTTAACAGTATGCGATGGGAAGTCGTTAGCAGTAGGCGGCGAAAGCCACGCTCTTAAGTCCGAACACAGCCCGCCCCGCAGCATAACGCTGCATATTCTCGCGATAGAAAGGAATAACCAATGAACAAACAGATTGTGGCGAGCCTAGTGGCGGCGTCATTACTCCCTGTGAGCGCGTGGGCCGAGCAAAACACCGAAACGGTGGTGGTGACTGCTAGTCGGTTTGAGCAGTCAGATGCTTCAGTGTTGCAATCGGCAACTATCTTAACGCGTCAAGACATTGCGCGCTTGCAGGCGCGAAGCCTTGTCGATGTATTGCGTACGGTGCCGAGCATCGAGATTGCTCAAAGCGGAGGCCGTGGACAAATTGCCTCTATTTTTATGCGCGGCACGGAATCAGACCACTCTTTAGTCTTGATTGATGGCATGCGTATGGCGTCATCCATCAAAGGCTCGGTGGATTTTAATCAGATCCCAGTAAACAGTATCGAGCGTATTGAGATTATTCGCGGCGCACGCGCCACACTTTATGGGTCGAGCGCGATCGGCGGGGTGATTAATATCATCACCAAAAGCAATAAAGAGCGAGCCAATGTCTCAGCGACCGTAGGCAGTTTGGATCATCATGCTGTTAGTGGCGCATGGGCAACAAAATTGGGCGATCACGGTCACTTCTCTGGTGCGGCTGGGTATGAGTCGAATGATGGATACAATGTTCATCCAACGACAAGTAACCAAGGTGATCAGCATGGTTTTACCGGCCGCAATGCGCAGCTTGGATACAGTCATCGCTGGAATCCATCTTGGTCGGCCGATATCACGGGACGCTGGTACCAGAATGAGTATGATTACGATAATTTTGGTAGCTTAAAACATGGCTGGTTAGAAAGCCAATCACTGGCCAGTACGCTGAACTATCGCTCTGATGTCTGGAGTGCAACACTCAGCGCAGAAATCTCCCAACAAGAAAACTTCGACTACAGCCCCGGCAGTGACCGTAAAAACAATAAAACTTCAGATGTTGAGCAAATCTCTACCTCGTTGGGACTCCAGTATCAAGCCACGGAGGATTGGCTGCTTGGTGGTGGTGTGGATTATCGACAAGATACCTTTAATGAAGGAAGCTTGATTACTAACCCCGATGATATTGCAATCAACCCGCGTGATAACCTTGGCACTTACCTTTTAACGCAATTTAGCCCAGTAGAGGCACTATCTATTGAGGCAAGCGCACGCTCGGATGATAACGAACAATACGGGCAACATACGACATGGCAGACAAGCGCGGGTCTTGCGATAGCGGAAGGGTATCAATTGGTCGCCAGCTACGGCACCGCTTTTAAGGCCCCAAGTCTGACTGAACTTTACGGATGGGGCGGTAATGCAACGCTCAAGCCGGAGGAATCATCCAACACCGAGCTTGCTCTTCGTGGCGTGACGGCTGACGTTGATTGGTCACTTACAGGCTATATCAATCGCATTGATAATCTCATTCAGTATGCAGGTAGTTACCCCAACGGTCAGAACCAAAACGTGGGCGAAGCTAAGATCGAAGGCGTTGAGTTTATTGCTAACTTTGATGTCCACGCTTTAAATAACCGCATATCGTTAGAATATAAAGACCCTAAAAATGAGAAAACAGGCGAGCAGCTCGCACGTCGCGCTAAACGGATAGCGAAGTGGGATGCATCCTACCAATGGGAGCGACTGCAGCTCGGTACTCAGTGGCAGTATCAAAGTGAACGTCTGGATTATTCCGGTGGAGAGATGTTGGGAAGCTATAGCCTGTGGACGATTACTGCGTCCTATCAGGCGACCGATAATCTGACCGTAAAAGGTAAAGTCGATAATGTATTTGATAAAGACTACGAAACCGCGGGTGGTTATCCGTCAGCTGAACGCGGCTATTTTATGACGTTAGACTATCAGTACTAGTGCCTGTTTCACGGCGAAGCTAGCTTTAATCACGCCTTTATCGTTATGATAAGGGCGTTTTTTTATTGAGTGGCTGGATCATGGCGCAACCCCATATTTTGATCTTTGACTCCGGTGTCGGAGGCTTATCTGTCTACCAAGCGATCAAGGCAAGCTTGCCGAGCGCTCAATATACCTATTTGTTCGACAATGCCGCTTTCCCCTATGGCGAATTAGAAGATCAACGCCTAGTGCATCGCGTACTTACTCTGGTCAAAGCAATCTGTGAGCGCCATGCAGTCGATATCATCGTCATTGCGTGTAATACAGCTTCGACACTCGTGCTGCCGACACTGCGTGACGCACTCTCTATACCGGTTGTTGGCGTGGTGCCAGCGATCAAGCCAGCGGCGGCTTTGAGTCAACACAAAGCTATCGGTCTGCTCGCGACCCCAGCCACCGTCAACCGGCCTTATACGGCACAACTGATCGCAGATTTCGCCAAAGATTGCCGAATTGTCTCGGTAGGGACAACAGCATTAGTACATATGGCAGAGCGTAAACTGCGTGGGGAGGCGGTGAATCAGCAAGACCTTAGCGCCATACTTGCACCGTTTGATTCGCACATCGATGTCTTGGTGCTAGGCTGTACCCACTTTCCACTCTTACATGATGAAATACAGGCGGCGATGGGTAAACAGGTCCAGTTGGTTGACTCCGGCAGTGCCATTGCACGTCGTGTTGCCTCATTGGTCACGCCGCAAGCATCTGTCACCAGCGATAACAGTGATGGCAATCGCGCATACGCGACGGCGACGCCTATAAAAGCCGCCGCCTTGTCTGATTATATCCGCTCGATTGGACTAGAGTGCGTTAGCTATGCTCCCGCTTTTTTGGATCGTTCGCTTCACGCACTTTAAGTGTTCGCTCGCCGTAAACATTGTTGTTTAGGGCATCGATAGCATCATCTGCATGCGCAGCCGCCATCACAACAAAACCAAAGCCACGACGTTTACCGGTACGCTTGTCCTTCATTAACCTTACCGCAAACACTTCTCCATGCTCGCCAAACAGGGACTTCACATCATTTTCATTGGCGCGATAGGGCAGGTTGCCGACATAAATCGTCTTACTCTGAGGGGGATCTTCCTCTTTTGTTGCAACGGTCACTGTGGCTTGGGGAGCATATAAGCAGGCAATACCACTGATAACCGCACCGGCAGCGAAAGCCAAAGCGGGAGAAACCGTACTCATTAGGTTTACTACAATGGCACCGAGGATGGCGATGGTGATAATCAATACAAAAGCAATTGGTGATTTCATAAGCGTCATAAGCGTTAATACAAGTAATAAAGTGATGGTACGCAAGACAATTTGGCAGCGGCGTACCCTTAAATGGTTCTTAGAAAATCAACCAGCGTTACTTCTTGGTAAAAGGCGCGTAGCTATAATGTTTCAAATCGCTGGTTATTCATCATTTTAGGTGGATTATTGTCCACTCGAAATAAAAAACGCGAAAAACCCTTGTCAGTGTGATCCGGGTCGCTATAATGCGCCCCATCGACACGGCACACAGGGCAAGCGCTCAGCGGCCATGTCGGGGCAAAAAATCAAATAAAAATAAACGCTTGACGTCAGTTTTTAAATGATTAAGATAGCCCACCTACTTAACGCCGACAACGCGTTAGGGGAGTCAAAAAGAGGTTTTGTTTTCGCCGGTTGGCATCAACAAAAAGATAAAATTTCTTCTTGACTTCATCGGCAAGGCGAGTAATATACGCAGCCCTGACCGAGCGAAGCAACGCTTCGAAAGTCAACGCTCTTTAACAATTTGACCTATGCAATCTGTGTGGGCACTCGTTGAGAATAGACAAAAAGATTTATTCGATGAACTGAGTGACCAAACGATAACTTTTAGTTATTCGGCACAGTCAATTCGTTTTTCTCTTCGGAGATAAACAAA
>NZ_MEBP01000123.1:0-39334 GCF_001722075.1 Salinivibrio sp. SS2
ATACGCCACCCTAAGTAACTTGATAGGTCTGACTGAGTATTGGACTTCACGCTATTTTGCACGCTTACCCACCTATCAAGCCGAAACAGGTTCACTTGCGTTGTGTGCCTCTAACTTCCTATCGCTTCCTTCAGACCCTGCCGTTGGCCAGCAACGCCCTTGCGAGTCGGATTATCTTCCCCTCAGTCGGGGCGATTCAGGTTTCTTTCAACCTGACGGGTTTGCCAGCTTCGCTGGGCAAACAAAAAAAGCCAGTCAAAATATGACTGGCTTTCATACTGTTAGCATTAGTGGTACAGACCTAGCCCTCTGCCTTCGCTGCCTCAACCATGGCCTCTAGCTGCGGATAAGGTAAATAGCCCGGCGCGACTTGATCGCCAATGATCATCGCTGGCGTGCCACGCAGCCCCAGCTCAACAAAGGCTCGGTAGTTATCCGCCACCGCTTTTCCTGTTTCTTCTGGCGTTTTTAGCCATTGCTCGGTCTTGGTTTTCTTGGCGATTTTCTCTAGCGAGCGCGCATCATGCATACCACGTTTTTTCATCAGCAACTCATGAACTTGTGCAAAAGCCTCTGGCTGTTCTAGCCATACATTCATGGCATATACCGCAGAGTTGGTGCCCAGCTCATCAATGGTTTGTTGTTTAAGTGGCACGGCAATATTGATGACTTTGACATCATCATGCGCGGCCACCAGTTTTTGCAGTTCATCTTCCAACTTTTTACAGTACGGGCAGTTGTAGTCCATAAAGTTCACCACAGTGACGGCTGGGTTTTCGGCACCAATCCAACTATGGGTCTTAGACTCAAACCAGTCGCGACGTTTGGCAAGGTTCTGCTTAAACGTCTGCTGCTGCTCAACAAACTTCTGCAAACTCTGATTAAGGTTGGCAATTAGCTTGGGGTTATCTTCCAACAAGCTAACAATTTCATCCAGTTGCGCTTGCTGTGTATCGCTTAAATTCTTGGCACTAGCAGGCATGGCTAGCATCATGAGCGCTACACATGGCGCGATATAACGAGTGAAGGACATTGGGTTTCCTTTTTATTGATATAAATGCATTACAACAGTCTCAACCATAGGCCAAGGGGCGTGGTGAATCCGGTTGTAATTGAAGTAATTTTTCCTTGTTCGATCACCATCACGGTGGGCGTTACTTTCACTGAAAAGGCATTAGAAAGCGCCCCGCTTTGATCGTTCACCACAGGAAAATCATAACCATGATGAGCAAGGTATCCGGCCACATGTTTATCCGAGCCCGAGCGTAACGCGATCGAGACCACTTGCGCATGACCACTTAGCCAATCTACCGAGGGGGTCACAAAACGGCATACCCCACACCAACTTGCCCACACATAGACCAACACCGGCTCTTGTTGCGACATGGCAACCAAATCTTGTTGGCGACCATCTAGTAAACGCATCGATGTCACCGGCACCTGACTGGTATCGATATCACGGCTTCGCCACCAATCGACGGCAGTGCTCGATATCAATACAAACACGATGAGCCAGCACAGATCACGCGCACCGCGTTTGACCCGCTGACGCCATGACAGTTTCGTTTGAGTGGCCGTCATGGTGTTTTCGCCCGCTCAATCGCGGCCATCACCGCGTTATCGGTCAAAATCACCGGCAACGCGATCCCATCAGGTGCACCCGGACCATAGACAATATTGAACGGCACGCCATAGCGCTGGTGCTTTTGCAAATACTGCGTCACGGTATCACTCGGACGGGTCCAATCACCTTGCATCGTCACTACATTCGGCGCGGTAATCGCATCATAGACGGGCGACTGTAGCATCACCCCTACTTTGTTGGCATGGCAAGTAATACACCAATCGGCGGTCACATCGACAAACACCACTTGTCCCTGTTCGACGGCGCGCGTGATTGCCGCTTCATCAAGGCTTACCCAATCTGGTTCAGGATTGAGGGGCGTTGCCCAGTGCTGCGCGGTCAAGGACGCTCCTATCAGCCCAAGCACAATAATAACCAGCAACCCAGCCGAGCCTTGAATTGCTGCCAACTTGCCAAGGGTCCGATATGTCAGCCACACAGTAGCAACCAGCAACAATGTTCCTACTGCTATTGCACCTAAGACGCCAAGATAAGGCATCCATAACCAGAATAGCCACACTGTGGTGCCAGCCAGCAACAGCGCAAAGACCCGTTTGACATGGTTCATCCACGGGCCGGGTTTTGGCAATGCGCGAGTCAGCCCCGGGAAAGCGGCGACCAACAGCCACGGCAGCGCCATACCAATCGCTAGCGCGGTAAAAATCAGCCATAGTGCCGTCAAAGAGCCGCCCAGTGCGTACGCCACAGCCGTGCCAAGGAAAGGGGCCGAACACGGTGTGGCCAGTAAGGTCGCAAACACGCCTTGCACAAAATGACCACTGTGGGTGTGACCCCCGCGTGTTGCTAGCCACGTCTGCCAGCTTGAGGGCAAATCAATACGCAGCACGTCGAATAGGCTCAGGGCAAAGAGCCAAATCACCAGCGTCATGACCCCGATAAAGATCGGACTTTGAAACTGGATGCCCCAACCCACCGCTTGTCCTGTTAGCTTGAGCGCCATCAGTAATCCAGCAATCGCCCAGAAGGAGACGAGTATCCCAGCTGCTGAGGCCAAAAACTGGCCACGAATGACACCACGAGTGGCGTTAGGGTTCGCAACAATACTGTTGAGTTTGAGTCCCAGAACGGGGAGTACACAAGGCATCACATTCAAGATCAAACCGCCCAAGAGTGCAATCCCGCCAATCACCCAAATAGAAAGTCCCGCGTGTGCAACCACATGGCCTGCTCGTACCGTGATGCTATGCTCGGCAAGTAGCTGTTTATCCATGACGGTAACCTGAATCGGCTTGTCGGTAAGATTGGGGGGTTCAATCCAATTGGTTACATCAAAGGTCGCGGTCAGCGTATTGCCATCACGGTGGATACTCGGCAACCCAAAGGTGTCATCAATCACCGCCTCACCATCCACTAGGAGGTCAGGTTGCTGCCAAGCTTGGTTGCCCGTCACGGTGACGGCGAGCTGCTGTTTACTGGCATCCCAAACCGCAGAATCAAGCGTCACATTTGGGAGTGGCTTGGGCACCTGACTCATCGCTTGGTTAAACTGATACATCCGCTCGCCATCGGCCTCTAGTGCACTAGGCGTAAAGTCGAGCGAAATAGGATAGTCAGTGATCACACACACACTGGTACACGATGACAAGCGCAGCGTCGCATCCAGTGAAACCGGCTGTTGCCAGTGTTCAACATCCAATGTCAGAGGGAAAGCAACCTGCCCTTTATAGCCGAGCATGGTCAATCCGAGCTGCTCATAGCGCTTCGGCGCCGGCCAGTGCCAAGTAATCTGGTTCAGGTTTTGGCTGTCATTGATAATCAATTCGGGAGCCACGCCCCCTTCGCCGGGCGAGCGCCAGTATGTTTTCCAATCACCTTGCAAGCGGATAGAAAGTAAACCATCGAGGCGTAGTGTGTCTGGACGCCCTTGCCCAGTTAACGCTAAACGTGCCGTCACCGGCGGATGATCAGGATTGCTGAGCCAGCCGGTATCTGGGGCATTCGCTCGTGCAAGTGGAGTGAGTAGTAGTAAGCACAAAGACAACAACGGCAGCAAGACCCAAGCTGGCCAAGCGCGACCTTGTTTAACAGTGTGCCAATAGTCATTGATTCGATTCATAAGTCTGTTCCTTGTTAAGAATAAATACGCCATTTCAAAAACAGGCGCTTTATTCTCGGAACACACAAAAACAAAGGTGCCGTCGCCGATAGGTGGGTGGGTCGTGAGTGGGTAAGGTAATCGATACGCTCACCGTCGCCATGACCGCAAGTAATACAATCAGCCACCAAAGTGGCGCGGGAAGCCAATCGAGCGTCAACGCGGTAGGCTGAACCAGCTGCTCAGACAGGGCACATTTTTTCCCAACCGCACTCGCATCATCACTTTGGTCTTGCATAGTCAATGCTTGGCAAGCGGCTTGCACACCTGATTGCCAACTCAGTTGGTTTTGCAAGGCGCACACTGCCAGAACCCATATCGCTACCGCGAGGGCCCAGCCAGCTTTAGAACGACGTGCATACTCTTGCATTCCACCTCCTGTCGAGTTGGCGATCATTATGCCCAACAACAGAAAATAAACAATGGGTTATCCGCGAAGAACCATCGCCTTACGCCGTGGCTTGCATGTCGATACAGTGCCGTCTTAACAAAAAAGGCATTTCCAGCCGAGTGGAAGAATTTGAGTGCGGCTAGAGTGACCCTACTTAAGCGTTGACCTATCTCTACATAGCGCTACTTTCATTGTAAGGGGCCATTTTGTTTCGTCGGTACCCGAATAGCATGGATAAACTAATAAAAGCGGTTATCGATTCTGCGAAGAAAACACTAGCCCAAATTCCGTCTTGAGGAAACACCTTTGGCAACAGCACCACACCGATTGCAACAAACACGAATCCCCTACTTAACGAAATGAATGTTGCTTGTTTGGGTTTAGCAATTGCTTGGAAAAAGTTGCCGATAACTATGTTGAATCCCATCAGAGGCACACCCCAAAAGTAGAACATTAATGCACTTGCTGCGATTGGTATTAAGTCATGAGCGTCGCCCAAATAAAATGACGCAATCATAGGTGCAGTAAGCCATATTCCTAGTAAAAAAACGATACCGCTTCCTATTGCGGCCTTCATACCCAGCTTGAGGGTCTCATCAATTCGTTCTGAGCGTGCCGCCCCGTGGTTAAAGCTAATAATAGGTTGGCAAGCCTGCGCGATTCCTACCATCACAAACAGTGCAAATACGCCAACATTGGTTGTCAGACCGTAAGCAATAATGTAATTGTCGCCAAACTGTGCCAGTAGCACATAGTTGAACAGCACAATGGTCATAGCAGTCGTCAGTTCGATAAAAAAAGTAGGCGAGCCAAGACCCATGATCTCCTTTGCTCTATTTAAACCGATACCTTTGAGGTTGGGCTTCAAAGATCCTTGTTTTCGAAAAATGTGAGTCATTAGGATCAGTACGATAAGTGTTTGCGCGATGGCTGTGCCGTATGCGGCACCTTTCATACCAATGTCAAAGATCATAATAAAGAGATAATCAAGCAACAAATTGACGATTGCTCCAATGGACATAGCATAAGTTGCAAGTTTGGGATTGGTATCATTGCGAATAAAACTCGACAATACCCACGCGAGCGAGTAAACCACAAAAAACGGCAGCATAACCGACATATAATCGTGTGCCAACAAAGCGATGTTACCTGATGCGCCAATGAAGTTAAGTAGCTCATCTAACCAAATGAACGAACCTATAGCGACCAAAGAAGAGAGCGTGAGAATGAGCAAGATGGATTGACTAAACCAGATCTGATTTGACTCTGTGCTTCCCTTACCTGTTTCTATCGACATTTTGGCAGCACCGCCAACGCCGACCATCATCGCAATAGCGGTAAAAATTGAAAAGTGGGGTGTGATGAGCGCGATTGCCCCTAACCCATCAGAGCCAACACCAAGTCCGATAACCAAAGCATCGCTCATGATAAACAGTGACTTGATAAGCATGCCCGTAAGAGCAGGCCATAGGTATTGATAAAAGGATTTTGAAATAGGATCGTTTTTGAGATTAATAGCCATAAGGAGTCAGTAAAACCCGATTTTAGTAAATAGAATTACGGGTATTATCGAAACACAAAGACAGATAAAAAATGGACGATTCCCCTATAGTGCAGCACTATCTGAACATCTTAGCCGGAATTCTTTGGGTGACTCATTCATTTGCTTGCGATAGAAACGGCTGAAATAGGCAGGGTCTTCAAAGCCCATCTCAAGAGCTATGGTTTTGATCGTTTTCGTGGAGAACGCCAGATCGCGGCTAGCTTCAAGCATAATGCGGCTGTGAATCAATTGCGTGACAGTTTTGCCTCGTTCGCTTTTCACAATTTCATTAAGGCGCTTACTTGTAAGAGAAAGTTTAGATGCATAAAACTCACATTTCCGTTCTTCTTTAAAATGCAGCTCAATAAGCTCCATCAATTTCCGAACACGTGTATCTCGCTTTTCCCTTCCCTTAGTTGAAGCCTTAGCGTGACGAGACAGGTAGCGTAAAAAGCCGTTAGTGAGTGATTCCATCAAATCCCAATCACAAGGCTTTTCACTATGATCACACTCCTCTTTCAACATAGTAAACAGCGGCTCCAGATATTTGACGGCTTGTTTATCACAATCGATATAGGGTGAACGATCACCGTAAGTGGAGAAGATAGTACTGATAAGTTGGTTGCTACGTCGATCCGTCCCTACAAACTCAGGAGAAAACAACAATAGACGGACATTGTCACCCATAAATTTGGATAAGTGCACTTGACCTGGCGCGATAGTGAAAAAACGATTAGAGCGGTTTTCATATTCAACAAAATCTATACTTTGTGTGCCTCTGTCCTCTTGGCACCAAACCAGTTCCCAATAATCATGACGATGAGGGAGTAGAAACGGACCTTCTTGTTCGCTGGAGATCTCTATTGCTCGACAAAACTGATTAGCTGATAGTTGAACGTGGGGAATATGTCTTTTTGTATTCATCAAATGTCGGCTCGGGCCCTTTTGTCAAAACTGTCCAATCTTATACTGCATATTTCCATTAATATATATCGTCATCTACTCTGAAAAAATACTCAATGTTACGCCTTACAATAATGAGTATTTGGAAGATATAGAATTAAAGAAGATACTTATACCACAACATGTTCAGCTCATGGGCAGGATGAATCGAGGGTTTTGTTTGTGGCTTTTGGTGCAAGCATAAGCTGCACCGTTCTAACTATGGTAACAATGATGGACTCACTGAGGCTCATGGCTCGCTTGTCAACGTTCACACTAGTTTGTGGGATATCCTTTTCCCTATCATCTGCGCTTTCTGGTCAGGATAACTGACTTACAGCCCAAAATGTTGACAAACATTCATGAACCATAGGCTTGATCAAGTCATAGAGTTAGTTGCTTCATAACCCATTGGTCATTATTAAGTGTTACTATCGAGCAGGATGATTCAAAATATGATCTTCCCAATCAATCACATCGATTTCGTATACCACGCTGTCTTTGACCGAAATCCCTGCTTGGTGCATTGCCGTTTTTGAGCCAGTGATAAGAGGATGCCACTCAGGCAGCGGTTTATTCTCCGCCAACAAGCGGTATGCGCAAGTCTCTGGCAACCAATAGAATTCATCTATTTTATCGCGGGTAAGCTTGAGGCATGACTCTTCATAAGAAAAGCGATTGGGATAGTCTTTGCATGAGCACGTTTTATCATCGAGCAGACTACACGCCACGTTGGTGTAGTAGAGCTCGTCGGTCTCTTCGTCGATCAGCTTATGTAAACAGCAACGGCCACAACCGTCACATAAAGCTTCCCACTCCTCGTCGCTCATTTGCGCCAAGGTTTTTTGTTGCCAAAAAGGCGTGCTCATGATGTGTACTCTCTTATATTTTTCCGCTTTGTGGCGGTAACGACATTGCGCCGCTGTTATAACCATCATAGCGGTAAAGTGCAAGCGACCTTCCCTTCCCGACTTGGCGACAACCAACGTCAATGGTAGAGTGCCTGCCCGTTTTTCTCCGATACCGAGGTTTTATGCCCACTACGCCGACATTCTCGTGCCGTTTAGGCTGCGGCGCGTGTTGTATTGCCCCGAGTATTTCCTCTCCAATACCCGGTATGCCTGACGGTAAACCCGCTGGAACACGATGTGTCCAACTCGACGAGCATAATTTATGTAAACTGTTTGGTCGTCCTGAGCGACCTGAGGTGTGTAGTGCCTTTAGCGCTGACAAAGACGTGTGCGGTGAGAGTACCCAACAAGCGTTAGATAACTTAATTTACCTTGAGGCGGCAACATAAAAAACGCCAGCCCAGTGATGAGCTAGCGTTATTGTAGCGAAACGCGTGTTCTCGCTTTAGCTTTGAATACCTACGATCAACCAAGGTGCATTGGACTGGGTCAAATCACGCTCCAGATGCCAAATATCCGAGATATCTTCTTCTACACCCTCGACACGATCACAGAAACGACCGGTGAATTTCAAACTCAGTTGGGCAGTGCAACTGTCGTAATCGGCACGCACAATCTCAGCATCCACATACATCACTTCGGTGTGTTGCTCCCCGCCTAATCGCGCACGTTCGGCGGCTAAGTCGTTATACAGCGCTGGCGTCACGTACTCTTGGATTTTCTCCAGTTCGTTATGGTTCCAAGCGCCTTGCAAAATACGGTAGTGTTCGCGCGCGCCACTCAAAAAGCTTTGCATGTCGAATTGTGGCGGGAAGTTAAAGGGGACATCGGTTTGTGTTTCCCCGAAACCACCCGACGTCGCGCTGGTGTCTGTAGCATTGTTACGAAACGCTGAGGGCTGTTCGTGATAATAGCCTTTGTTTTGTCCCGCGTAAGCTGGCCCTTGCGCCTGAGCACTGGCTTTGGCCTGTGTCATGCCTCGCAAGAACTTCATAATCAGGTAGGCAATTAAACCAAGGATTAAGATATCCATAAATTGGATACCCTCAAAGGCACCACCAAAAAAGGCCGCCAACAAACCACCGGCGAGTAAGCCGCCGAGTAAACCACCCATCAAGCCTTTTTTACTGCTGCTTTTGGTCGGGCTTTGTTTGATGGTGTTGGTATCGGTTGTTTTTTGCTTAGGGGCGGGGGCGGTTTTAAAGCTTTTGCCAAATGACTTACCGCCACCAAAGCGCTTGGCTTCTGCGTAAGGCGCTGAAACAACGAAGACAAACATCAACGCTGCGACAGAGAGTAATTTTTTCATGATTGCTTCATCTGTGGTTTATGACTGATGTCATGCTAGAGTGTCTGGAAGTGAAGTCAATCCTATGACTGACATTAATTGTTACCAAACGTCACCACCGGATTCGGGAACCATCGCGAAGTTTGGCGCACTCAAGGAACCATTTACGCTGTCACGACTCCAAGCTCACAACGCATTTATTTACATTGATAGGACTGGACCATGAATGATACCCACAGCAAGTTTATCGGTTATCTGCTTTGGATCTTTGGCTTTCTTGGCGCACACCGTTTTTACTATGGTAAACCTGTCACTGGGACGCTCTGGTTTTTTACCTTCGGCCTGCTCGGGATTGGCTGGATTATCGATCTCTTCTTGATCCCGCTAATGGATAAGGAAGCGGATCTACGTTTTCGTAGCGGACAAACCAATTTCACCGTTGCTTGGCTACTGCTGACCTTTTTAGGTGTCTTTGGGGTCCACCGTATGTACATGGGGAAATGGATCACTGGAGTCATTTACCTGTTTACGGGCGGTTTCTTCTTACTCGGCGTGCTATATGATTTTTGGACGTTGAATGATCAAGTCTCAATAAAAAACAGCCAAAAATTTGCCTAACGCCACTATCGACTGGCTGTAATCAATAACCGTTATTTCCTGCTGACAAAGCCAATACCGGGTGTGAACACTGATTGCCAATCGCATAACCTAATGATGCGCAACCCGTTTAAAGGTTGCGCACTCGCCTCGCCTTGCTAGTATAAGTCGCTTATTGCACCGCTAAACGGACCGATGTACTCATGAGCCAACAGTTTCAGCTTCTACGCGAGCGACGCTTTCTGCCCTATTTCATCACACAGGCGTTAGGGGCCTTTAACGATAACGTTTATAAAAACGTGTTGGTGATCATGGTCGCATTTGCTTCCGCCGAGCAATTGCCAATGGATGCAACTCTGTTTATTAATGCCGCGGCGGGGCTATTTATTCTGCCTTTTTTCCTGTTTTCTGCCTTTGCCGGTGAACTTGCCGACAAATACGACAAAGCCCTTATCATGCGGCGCGTGAAATGGCTGGAAGTCGTAATTATGTCGAGCGCCGCGATTGCCTTGTATTACGAATCATGGACAGTGCTGCTAGGATTATTGTTTATGATGGGCACCCAGTCCGCCTTTTTTGGCCCGGTAAAATACGCTCTGCTACCACAAACCTTGAGCGATAAAGAACTGGTCTCGGGCAATGCGCTCGTCGAAACCGGCACGTTTTTATCTATTCTACTCGGGACCTTACTCGCCGGATTTATCGCTCATCACCCACATGCCAATGTGGTTGCCGGCGCCGCGGTATTAGCCTTTGCACTGCTGGGCGTGCTATCGGCACATGCGATCCCTCCCGCGCCTGCCGGTAATCCAACCCTCAATCTGCGCTATAAACCCATCGCACTGATGAAACAAACCTTGCGTTTTGCACGCCAAGACAAAGTGACCTTACAGGCCATTTTAGGTATCAGCTGGTTTTGGTTTCTTGGTGCAAGCTACCTGACCCAATTTCCTAAATACACCGCCTTGCTGGGCGGGATTGAAACCGGCGTTTCCTTCTTACTGACTCTATTTTCAATCGGTATCGCGGTGGGCGCGCTGCTGTGTGACAAGCTGTCCGGCCACCGTATCGAGCCCGGTATCGTCCCCTTGGGAAGCCTTGGGCTTACCGGCTTTGGGTTGCATTTATTTTTTGCCACGCCCGCCAGCCCAACTGTGCACAGCGATTTAATCGCCTTTGTGACCGATCCGGCACTGACGTGGGTGTTTATCGATTTATTGATGATTGGCGTGTTCGGTGGGATCTTTATTGTTCCCTTGTATAGCTTGATGCAACAGCGCGCCGATAAAGCCGCGCGTGCACGCGTTATTGCCGCCAACAATATCTTCAATGCGTTGTTTATGGTGGCAAGTGCCATTCTTGGCATCACCCTCTTGGTGGTGATCAAAATCTCCATTGCCGAGTTTTTCCTGTTACTGACAGTGCTCAATTTATTGGTGGCTATCTATGTCAGTCAGTTGGTGCCGATTTTTGCACTGCGCTTTTTTACGTGGATGATCACGCACACCTTGTATCGGGTGAAGCATAAAGATTTACACCATATTCCCGAACAAGGGGGAGCCTTACTGATTTGTAATCATGTCAGCTACATGGACGCGCTTTTGCTGGCGGGTGCTTGTCATCGTCCGATTCGCTTTGTGATGTTTGAAGACTTGTACAAATTACCCGTGCTGCATTGGTTTTTCCGCACCTCAAAAGTGATCCCCATCAGTCACCGAGGACGCACCATTCGCGCCGCGATGAATGAGATCCAACGCGCGTTAGATAATGGCGAAGTGGTGTTGATTTTCCCAGAAGGGCACCTGACCTTTGATGGTGAAATAGACCAGTTCCGCCGTGGCATGGATATGATTCTGCAGCGTTCACCGGTCCCTGTTGTACCCATGGCACTGCAAGGCTTATGGGGCAGTTATTTTAGCCGACATGGCGGCAAGGCCATGTTAAAACTGCCAAAACGCTTTTGGTCAAAGGTGACTGTGGTGGCCGGCCCCGCCGTGGAGCCGGAAAAAGCCACCTCCGCGTATATGCGCGACGAGGTGATTCGCTTACGTGCCGACCGGCCTTAGTGTTCGATTTGCTGGCTTGCCCATTGGGCAAGCTGCAAACGTGACGGCTTGATACTGGCACCCTGCTCTAATATCGGCCACGGCAAAAAAGCAATGGGACGTTGATAAGGCGCTAGCGAATGACAATGCGCCGTTAATTGCGCCTGATCCAGTTGCGCTGTGCTTTGCACTATCGCCACTGGACGCGCGCCAAATTCATGGTCAATAACCGGGACAACCACGACTTGGCTGATCTCGTCTCGTTGGAGTAAGTGATTTTCAATACGCTCAGGCTGAACATTTTCTCCACCGCAGATAAACTGATTATCCTTACGCCCGATAATGCGCAACACAGATCGCTGGCGGCGCGTCTCCCATCTCGCCAGATCCCGGGAGCCTAAGCCTTGTTCTGCCGAAAGCGCCTTTAACCGTCCCGCTTGCCAATATCCTAACGCGAGCGTGTCGCCACGATGAATCACTTCACCATCGCTCGCCAGCGCAACGGCGCGATACGGCAAAGGCTCACCGACATCGTCATGGCCATCGGCGCGCTTTAACGTGACGGTCGATGCGGTTTCTGTCATGCCATAGCCACACCAACAAGCAATGCCCTGTTGCTCAGCTAGTTGTGTCAATCGTGCGGGAATCACTGCACCGCCCAGTAATACATGCTTAAGTCGAGAAGGTGCTTGCCTCGCGGCCAACCAAGGTAAGGCGCGATAGAGTTGTGTGGGCACCAAGGAGGCGTGTGTCACCCGAGTCAGTGATTCGGGTAAAGCTTCTCCCTGACAAGGGAAAATGGAGAGGGTGGCACCTTTGAATAACCAGCGCCACACAATAGCCAGCCCCGACACATGAAAAAGCGGCAACGATAACAACCAACTATCGGTGCTACTGCTCGGCCTCTCCTCGTACTCAGACAGCCCTTGATACGGCAGCATCTGGGTTAAACCTGCCGCACTGGCAAGGTGTTGATGCGCGGCATGTACCACGGCTTTGGGCTTTCCTGTTGATCCCGATGTCAGCGTCATGGTGAGCGGTTGCCGTGGTTGCCAAGACGCTATCGATATCGCGTCGGCTCCCCTTGCCTCATTTTGAGCGCGGTCCAGCCATTGAAATTCGCCAAGTTCAGCCAACACGGCGGCTTTCACGTCGTCACTTAAAGCATGATTGAGCACTAAGGTGATCTTGCCTGCTTGCCATGCAGCAAGCAGGCCCACCACTAAGCGCTGGGGAGCAAGACGACTGTCGAACACCACCACTGGCGCGGCATTAAACTGCGTTTGCTGACGGTCCACATCCGCCACCAGCGCCTGCCATGTCAGTGAGGTGTCACTCTCGATGGCAAGCGAGTCTGGCGCACAGTCAGCCCAGTGCCGCCACGGCCATACCTTAAATCCGAACGCCGAGGCCGTCACAATGTATTCACCCAGATAAGGGGCTGGTCATGTAGGGGCGCTAATGGCTGCGGCGCACCCGGCCACGTACGATCAAGTTGATGAGCAAAGATACTCAGGGTATCAAGCCCAGGAACCACATCAGGCGTTAACCAGGTGGCAAAGCGTGATAGCTGTGTGAGTCCAAGGCTTGATTCTAGCGCAGCACTGATCACAGCCTGCTTGCCAAGCGTTTTCGCGCTATCAATCCAGCTTGTCAGTGACGCAAGATCGCCCATCAAGGTGGGCTTGAGTACCCACACTGAAGCGTATTCACTTTCAATCAATTCACTGTCATCGTGATCACGCAATGTCTCATCCCAAGCGAGAGGAAAGCCCAGCTGTTGCGCACAGCGCAGTGATTGCAAGGGGTCGGCACAGGGCTCTTCAATCCAGCTAATCCGCTGTTGATGTGCCTCACTCAAACCTTGCCAAAACTGGCTTAGCTGCTCTGGCCGCCAACGCCGATTGGCATCCAGTCGCAAGGTTAATGTCGGAATCGCCTCCAGTAAGGTCGTGACCATCAACCGATCGCGCGCCACCTCATATTCGCCTACTTTTACCTTGGCTTGCGGTGATGGCGTTTGACTTGGTCCACTCAAGGCTTGTAAGAGCGCATCAGGATCGCCCGTACAGACAGGCACAGTCGCAAACGTCGCCTCCGTCGGTAGCTTTTGCTCCAACTCCGCTTGCGCCACACTCACTCCCCATGCGACTGAGGGCGGTAATTGCGTCATCGCCACATGGCGGTGATCACACCATGCCGCGGTAGCGGCAATCAACGCATGGCGTGCTTGTGCAAAGCTCTCTTGGCTAAACCCCGGCAGAGGCGCCACTTCGCCCCAGCCGCGACGTGCGCCTTCGCTCAGCTCAACCACTAACCCTTCCCGCTCAGCCAGTCGCTGGTCGCGCACAAATACGCCCGACTGGATCGGTAACCTATAGTGGTAGATCCGTGCCTGCCTCATACTCACCTCATGGATTGCGTGGGAAACGATTGAACGCCGGACGGCGCTTCTCGTTGAACGCATTGCGCCCTTCTTGCCCTTCTTCGGTCATATAGAACATCATGGTTGCGTTCCCTGCCAACTCCTGCAACCCAGCTTGTCCGTCACAGTCAGCATTCAACGCAGCTTTTAAGCAACGCAGTGCCATCGGGCTGTGCTGCAGCACTTCACGACACCAGCGCACGGTTTCGCGCTCCAAGTCGGCAAGTGGCACCACGGTGTTTACTAGTCCCATATCCAACGCTTCTTGCGCGTTATAGAACCGACATAGGAACCAAATTTCACGCGCTTTCTTTTGACCCACAATGCGAGCCATGTACGAGGCGCCCCAGCCACCATCAAAGCTGCCCACTTTGGGCCCGGTTTGGCCGAATTGGGCGTTATCGGCCGCGATGGTCAGATCGCACATCATATGTAGCACGTGACCCCCACCCACAGCATAACCGGCCACGGCAGCAATCACAGGCTTTGGACAGGTACGGATCTGACGCTGAAAGTCCAGCACATTAAGATGATGGGTGCCTTCGTCGTCTTGATAGCCGCCGTAGTCACCACGGATGGATTGATCGCCTCCTGAACAAAAGGCTTTTTCGCCTAAACCGGTCAAGATGATCACTCCTACATCACTGTCGTAACGGGCATCAGCAAGCGCTTGCATCATTTCTTTGACAGTTTGGGGACGAAAGGCATTGCGAACTTGGGGGCGATTAATCGTAATACGCGCAATACCGTCTGCCGATTTATGATAAAGAATGTCGCTGAATGTCTGATCAGCCTCTACCCATTCAATGGGTGCATACAGTTCTTGTTCGGTTATACCCGGCGTAATAGCCATAGGATCTCCCCTTTATAGGTTGGTTGGGGCAACGCCCTGAAAAGCTGCACTTGCGAGTAATGCGTGTACAAAGCCTTGTGGATTTGATTGGTGACAGTTGTGACCCGCTTCAGGGATCACCGTGACACCAATCCCAGTGGTTTGATGCAAGTGTTTGGCAAGTGCATGGAATTTTTTATCGTGCTCACCACAAAGGTAGTCAATGACGAGCCCGTGTTGAAAACAGTGTTTAAGCGCACTGCGTAAGTCGGCTTGATGGCCTAGCGACGTCGCCAATAAGGTACCCGCTACGGCCGAACCGTGATTCGATAAGCGCCGTTGGACCATCGCGCAACGGGCAGATTCATCAAGAGATTGAAAGACAGGCTGGCGATACCAATCGTCTAGCACCGCGTCTAACGGCTGATGACGAAAGCGTGTGGCCCATTGCTTATCATGTGCAAGTCGCTGCTGACGGGCCTCGTTATCGGCAAGTCCCGGATGACCGCCTTCTAACAACACGCCAGACCAGCGAGTGGGTGCGTAGGTAGCGCAATGCATCGCTAAACGCGCACCGAGGGAGTAGCCGACCAATAGCGCTGGCTGCCGCCCCCATACCTGCTCACTAGTTGTCAAAATGGTGTCACACACATCGTCAAAATGCTGACATTGCTGTGTCCAGCTCTCGCCGTGTCCGGGTAAATCAAGGCATAACCAGTGACAATGGGAGAGCGCAGCAGTTACGGCTTGCCAATCGTCGCCGCAACCCAGTAACCCATGTAAGAACACTACCCGCGGCCCATTGGGATCTCCACCTTGGCGATAGGTGAGTCGACTAGCCATGCGCAACCTCCGCCAATAAACGGTTCAGTACACTTCCCGCCTCGCCTGCCGGTGTATTAACTTCGATGACCTCTGCGCCGGGTGACTGTAACGCCCCTCGCAAGGTTTCGCTTAAACTCACTACGTCTTTGGGCTGGTGGTAAGGCAAGCCAAACATAGTTGCTGCCGGTTCAAAGCCCAAGCCATGCGGCATGCGGTAGTAAGCATCTCGCAGAGATGGCTCAACCGGTAACATATCGAAAATCCCACCGCCGTCGTTATTAAGGATCAAAATAACCGCGGGGGCCGGTGCATGACGCCATAGCGCTAAACTATTTAAATCATACAAGGCGCTGGTATCTCCCAACACCACCAGCATCGGGTGCTGATTCACTCGCTGCACGCCTGCGGCACTTGCGAGTAAGCCATCAATACCCGACGCCCCCCGATTGGCGTATACGCGATAATCACTCAGCTCACTCCAAATATCGGCTAAGCGAATCGTCAAACTATTGCCTAAAAACACATCACACTCTGAGGGCAGCCACTTAGTCATAGACTGAAAAAGGCGATGTTCGGATAGGCTGTCTTCCACCTTTGCGTACGCGTGTTGCTGTTGTATCTGTGCCGCTGTGGTCACCGCCTGCGCCCAGCCGCTTACTGGTCGTTGCAGCTGAGTGAGCGCATCCGATAACGCGTCTAGACCTTCCTCCCATTGCTGGGGCATAAACCGTATGTATTCACTGGACCGATGAGCAGGATCGAGCGCTTGTTCCCGATCGGTGATCAGCCAGTACGGCACTTCTATGTTGGCCAGCCACTGCCCTAACCGTTTGGACACCAAACGACCACCGAGTTGAATGACCCACTCGGCCTCATCCAATAGCGCGCGAACGCTGGGCGCGTTGAGCCACAAATCATGCCCCGGCGCCGTGCTTTTGACGCCGGATTGTGGGTCGGCCAGCACCACCGCATCGAGGACGCTTGCCAACCGCGCCACCTGAGCACCTACGTTGGCCGGCAGCGCACCAGCAATCAATACCACCTTGCTGCTTTGCGACGCGAGATGTTGCCAAGAGGCAGGCATCTGCCACTGCGTTCTGGTTGGCATCATGCTCACATACGGCTTGTCATCAGTAAGCCATTGTCCCAATCCTGCCCGCAATGATTGCTCAGTCGTTCGGTCACGCTCGCCATAGAAAGGTTCTCGAAACGGGCAGTTGATATGTACACTGCCACCATGCTGGGCCTGCTGAGCCATCAGATGATCAATCTTGCTCAGGAGTGCTGACAAGGGCATCGCGGTCTCAGGGGCTGGGAGCGAGAGCGTTTGCGTGACATGGGAAGAAAACAAGCGGGGCTGCTCAATGGCTTGATTGGCACCACAGTCAACCAATTCAAACGGTCGGTCGGCCGATAAGATCACCAAAGGTTCGCCGGTTAAGCGGCTTTCCGCCACCGCAGGGAGAAGATTCGCCACCGCGGTGCCAGAGGTGACAACCACCGCAACCGGACACGCATGCGCTTTTGCCAGCCCTAGCGCTAAGTAGCCTAATCCGCGCTCGTCAAAGTGGCTGTGCAAAGTGACACCGCGTCGCGGATGCTGGCTTTGCTTTACAGCAGCGAGCGTGAGCGGTGTAGAGCGAGAACCCGGCGCAATACATATGTGCTGCACGCCCAGTCGCGTAAGCTCGTCAATAATCACTTCAGCCCATGTGTGGGTGAGCGCCAGCGTCATCCGCACACTCCTGTCATTCTTTCGGCTGAGAGGGGCACTGGAGCATCCGGTAAACATTGGCGCAAGGTCGTGAGTTTATTATCCAGCTCCTGCCATTCGGTATCCGGATCTGAGCCTGGCACAATGCCTGCCCCTGCATAGAGATCAATGGTATGGCCTGAAAGCTGCGCACTGCGAATAGCAACGCAAAACTGGCTTTCACGCTGTGAGATATACCCCACCGCTCCACTGTAGCGTCCGCGAACAATGCCATGTTGAGCAAGAAATGCGCGCGCCAAATCACGCGGCAACCCCGCGACAGCGGCGGTAGGCTGAAGGGCGCTTAACAATACCGTATCGTCCACACCGGGGCCGACAATCGCACTGATGCGGCGGCGCAAATGTTGTAAATGACGCAATACCATTAAGTGCGGAGCAGGATCGGCAGTTACCGTGAGTGCATGACGGCGTATTCCCGCCAAGATATCGTCAACCACTAATTGGTTTTCGTGAATATTTTTATTGTCGTGTAGCAACCACTCACCTAATTGGTGATCATCGCTGAAGGTCGCGCCACGCTTGACGGTCCCCGCGACCGCTTCGGTACTGACACGACAATCGCGGCGCCGATACAAGCGTTCGGGCGTCGAGCCAAGAAATGCATCTTGCTCGCTAGTCGCAAATAAAAAGTGGAAGCTTTCTGCATTATGCTGCTGGCTGTGACTGAGTAACTGGCCGGCGCTAATGGGAGTATCCAACGTCAACCGTGTTTGTCGCGCTAAAACCACTTTTTTAAGCGATGTCGATGCCATCTTCTCCAACGCCGTGGTCACCGATTGACACCACCCCTGATACGTCGGGGTATGGTTTTCGTGTTTGACTTGACTCTGCATGGGGGCCAATGGCCGCCCCAACCAGATCACTTGGCTTAATATCGCTTGGCTATCCACACCCGCCTGCACATTAACAGAGAGCTGCCAATGGGCATCGCGGCGGATCAACTCGACGACCGGCAGGAAAAAATCACCATCCCCAGCGCCATCATCAAACGCCACACATCCCCAAATTCGCTGCTGTGGCGTGAGTGAAGCTTGCGCTTCATGTAGCTGAGAAAAACGGTGGCACGCCCCTAACACCAATGCCTCTTCGCGGCCATCGCGCGACTGCCAATACATTTTAGGAAAGACAGGTTGGGCATCCAGCCAAGCAATCGGGGAAAGGTTACTCGGCCAGTCAAAGTCTGCTTGTAACAGAGCGGGGGCTTGGCATATTGCCAACTGGCTCTGTAACTGATTGGCCGCTTGAATCAGGGTAGTCACGACATCCTCCAACCGCATCGGGCGGCAGTCCTATTCGCAAATCGTGTACGGCTTTATGTAGCACGTAATTAATGCTTGTCAGTCTACCTGTCCCCTGCGGGGATAAACATGCGCTAGATCAGTCTTCTGTCGAACTTGGTCGATTTTTTGCCCGACAGCCACCGGTAAAACTTTATTCGTTTATCTCTTTCGAATCAGACCGCGAATAGTGTAAGTTACCAAAAAAGCCTAATAACAATATTCACCTTTTACTAAACAGGAAAGTCAATGCAACACATCGGGATGTCCGCCAAGCTGGATGACGTCTGTTACGACATCCGTGGCCCAGTGATGAAAGAAGCCAAACGGCTTGAAGAAGAAGGCCACCGCATTTTAAAACTCAATATCGGCAACCCTGCGCCTTTTGGCTTTGATGCGCCAGATGAGATTTTGGTCGATGTGATCCGTAACCTTCCCACCTCACAAGGTTACTGCGATTCAAAAGGCCTTTATTCCGCGCGTAAGGCGGTGGTTCAGCACTATCAAAAACGCGGTTTGATGGACTTAGATGTTGAAGACGTGTATTTGGGTAATGGTGCTTCAGAGCTTATCGTGATGGCGATGCAAGCCTTGCTCAATAATGGCGATGAGTTATTGGTGCCGTCCCCGGACTATCCGCTATGGACCGCGGCGGTGTCACTGTCGGGTGGCAAGCCGGTGCACTACTTGTGTGATGAAGAATCGGACTGGTATCCAGATCTTGATGATATCAAGGCGAAGATCTCGGCTAAAACACGCGGCATCGTGCTCATTAACCCGAACAATCCAACGGGTGCGGTATACAGTCGCGACTTTTTGCTGCAGGTGGTTGAGATAGCCCGCCAGCACAATCTGATTATTTTTGCCGACGAAATCTACGACAAGATCCTTTATGACGGCGCGCAGCATCATTCTATCGCCACCTTGGCCCCTGATGTGTTGTGTTTAACTTTTAACGGCTTGTCAAAAGCCTATCGAGTCTGCGGCTTTCGTTCTGGCTGGATGCTGGTCACTGGTCCCAAACAGCACGCTCGGGGCTACATTGAAGGCTTGGAAATGCTGGCTTCGATGCGCCTTTGCGCCAATGTGCCGATGCAGCATGCCATCCAAACGGCATTGGGCGGTTATCAAAGTATTAACGAGTTAATTCTTCCCGGTGGCCGTTTATTAGAACAGCGCGATAAGGCGTACGAGCTGATTAATCAAATCCCTGGTGTGAGCTGTAAAAAGCCTAAAGGAGCGCTCTATCTGTTCCCGAAGATCGATACTAAGCGCTACAACATTCACAATGACGAAAAGATGATGCTCGACTTTTTATTGCAAGAAAAAGTCTTGATGGTACAAGGCACCGGCTTTAACTGGCCCAAACCGGATCACTTTCGGATTGTCACCTTGCCTCGCGTGGATGACTTAGAAATGGCTATTAGCCGCTTTGAACGCTTCCTCTCGGGCTACAGCCAGGTCACGACCGTGGCTACGTGATACTTGCGTTTTTCATCAAGCAGCGGTAAAACGCTGCTTGATTCCGTTCTCAACCAGCGATCATCATGTCTCGATACTGCGCGTCTTGTCATAAAGCGAAAGCGATTTGTGTGTGCGATGCCGTCACACCGCTGACCAATACCATTCCCGTGATTATTCTGCAGCATCCCGATGAGGTCTCACACCCTAAGAACAGTGCTTGTTTGCTCGCGCTTGCGCTGGATAATTGCCAGTGTTGGGTGGGCGAGGATTTCAGCCAACATGCCGCGCTTAACGATGCACTCGCGCAATCGGAGCGACGCTATGCCGTCTTGTATCCGGGCGAGCACGCTTGCTCACTTTCATCACTGACCGAGTCATTGGATGAGAACGACAAGCAGCCGCCGTGGGGGATCATTTTACTCGACGGGACATGGAAAAAAGCCTACAAGATGTATCAGCTTTCAACCAACTTGCATGATTTACCCACCGCCACCATCAACACCATGCCATCGAGCCAATACAGGATACGTAAAAGCCGTAAGCCGGGCGCCTTGTCTACCCTAGAAGCCGGATTTGCCGCGCTTAGCGAACTCAGTGGTAACAGTGAGCATTATCAGCCATTACTCGCAAGCTTTGAGGCCATGATCGCGCGCCAACTGGCATTTATGCCGGCATCACGCACGCCATCCGGCGGGCAGGACGACTAGCGAATCGCATAAAGCGGACCATTGCTGGCGGCGGTAAACATGGTGCTGTGCAGCTTCTGGGCAAAACTGTCGGTCATCGACGACAAATAATCCGCAATGACACGCATTCCTGACTCACCCGCCTGTTGCGCTATCAGCCAATCTTGCCGGTAATCTTTGGGCAGGAGACGTTCCGGGTCGGAGGCAAACGCATCAAAAAGCTCCATCACCAATTGTTGCCCTTTGTACTCCACCACCTGAAGTTCTGGCTGTTTAACCACAAAGTCACTGACAAAGCGTTTCAGTGTCTCCAGTACACCTGCCATCACATCCGGCAAAAACGCATTCCACGCCAGTAACGGTGATTGAAAGCACTGTGCGCCATCTTGCACGGTGGGCGCAATCTCAACCGACGTGAGCAAGGTATTCACCAGCGCGCCAATCGCATCTTTGCGCTCATAAGGAGGGCCGAACATCTGCTCACTCAGCTCCCCAATATGGCTTTCTAACCATGGATCGCCACACTCGGCGAGCACACTGGCAACCGCTTCTTGCCACTGTTCTCGGTTCACTAAGCCCATCACTATCGCATCTTCAAGATCATGAACGCCATAAGCGATGTCGTCCGCCAGCTCCATGATGGAGCAATCTAAAGATTTAAAGCGGGTTTTGCGGTGTTCGCCATCAGGCTGGTTATCACGAAAGGTTAAAAAGAGGGCTTTATCCGCGTCACATAATGGTTCGAGGACCCAATCGCGCCGTGCACTATCATGATCATAAATGCCCTTAGCAGGTTGCCAATCGCGCGCCTTCAAGTGCCGAAAGTCCGTCACCGGCGTAGGTGATTGTCCGTTATGAGCAGCACTGATTAAGGCAGGATACTTCATCACTCCCAATAAGGTTCGTCGCGCTAAGTTCATACCATGATGCTGAGTATAAGGCTCTAGCAAGGTGACAATACGGAACGTTTGGGCATTGCCTTCAAACCCACCCTCTTCACGCATCATGTAATTCAGTGCGATCTCGCCACCGTGGCCATAGGGCGGATGACCAATATCATGCGCTAGACACAAACTTTCCATCAGTCCGGTTGAAGGCAACAGCGCTCGAAAGGTCGGCTGCTTTTCTTTCAGTTGCGCGACAATCCCAGTACCAATTTGGGACACTTCCAATGAATGCGTGAGTCGAGTGCGATAAAAATCACTGTGTTCAGCCCCCAACACCTGCGTTTTCGCTTGCAGGCGGCGAAAGGCCGCCGAGTGTAAAATGCGCGCTCTATCGCGCTGATAGACTGAGCGTTTATCATTGCGTCGCTTTTTATTTTCATTGCGCATGCGACGCGCTTGCCACGCATCAGGAAGATTAAAGTCCATCGTCACTGATCTCATCGAGCGATAAGGTAAAACTATGAACAAACGTCGCCATAAAGTAATCGGTCGCTGGCGAACGGCGCTTTTCCATCGCCGTCTCTAAACGCTTTTTAGCCTGCTCAAACTCATGATTGCCAGCCGCAATCTCTTCCAAACACTTGAGGTAAGCACATAGCGTGTCGGCTTGCTTGACTAGCAAATAATCATCTGCATCGATCGTGTCTGAATCAATCAGGCTTCGGTAATCGTCTTGCAGCTCCGGCGGTAACATCGCAATCAGTTTTTGCTCCGCCATTTTCTCGATCTTTTTATATTCGGTCGCGATAGAAGGATTGAAGTACTTCACCGGCGTCGGCAAATCTCCGGTAATCACTTCACTGCAGTCATGAAACATGGCTAACACCGCGATCCGATCAGGCTGATAATGGCCGCCAAACCGCTTGTTATTGATAAGCGCGAGTGCATGTGCCACAAAGGCAACTTGTAAACTGTGCTCTGAGATGTTTTCTGCGGAAACATTGCGCATTAGCGGCCAACGATAAATCAGCTTCATCCGCGCGAGGTGGGCAAAAAAGTGGCTTTGTTTTTGAGTCATCGCATCCTGCTACATTGACGGTTATGGAGTCATTGTGTGTCTTGGCAGGCAAAGACTCAAGCCTTATTCGCGCAAAGGTTGTGCAAAACCTTTGCGCGTGGGGGTCACTTAGACTTTGATACGATCCCGGTTTTTCTTTAGCGTCGCGCTCCCAATCCCTTTAACCTTAATCAAATCATCCGGTGCGCGAAAAGCGCCGTGATCATCGCGATATTCGATGATCGCGGCGGCTTTTGATGGCCCCACGCCCTCTAACTTTTCGGCGAGGGTTTTAGCATCTGCGGTATTGATGTTGACCTGTATGGTCTGCGCTTGAGCCACCTCAGGGGTCGCGCTGTCATCCGCGCTCCACGCCGTGGGTGCCAAGACCAAAGAGAGAGCAAACATTAGGCAAGTGAGTAGCTGTTTCATCAGATATCCTCTGTTGATTAATTTTCGCTCTCAACCTACGCCACTCCTACAAGCCTTGCATGTGCTCAAAAAAAGAAAAACGACGCAGGACAAAAGTCCTACGCCGTTTTTGTTGTTTCGCACACTTTACTGCGAGAGACATCTAACTCTCGCGGTGAGCCATTATCTGCTTATTGGCTGTCTGAGTCCGCGTAACTGACATCCACTTGGTTACGTAGCTCTTCCAAGGTAGCTGATAAAGACATATTGCTCATCGCACGGGCAACACGGGCTGCCATTTGGCTTTGCGGGCTAATTTCAGGCACCTCTGGCTCAATCACTTTATCCAGTGCCACAACCACCACATTACCTTGCTCATCAGTGGTCACCCCGTAGCTCGAGGTATCCGCTTCCGGCTTAGGTAAGGTAAAGGCCAGATCTGAAATCGCACGTTGTTGAGCAACGCGGTTTAAGGTTTGTGGCTCGCTGAATGTATATTCACTGTCAGTCAGAGCACCATTGGCTTCAAGCTGTGTCAGCAAAGCGTCTGCTTGCTCTTGGGCTTGCTGCTGCCCTTTTTGTGCGGCCAAGGTCTGTGCCACCTGATCCTTCACTTCATCAAAGCTCAGTTGTTTCTCAGGTTTGACATCATCCAAGCGGACAACAATGGCATGCTCACCCGAAAGCTCTATCAGTTCCGAGTTCAGGCCATTTTCACGAACGTCGTAGCTGTCCAGCGCTTGTTGCACTTCTGGACGTGCCATTACCCCTTGCGCTTGCTCTGGGGCAAAGAAGTCAGTGATTTGTACCTTACCATTGATTGCAGCAGCAGCTGGCTCAAGACCATTGGCATCTTCAAACGCGACTTCGGCGAGCTTCGTTGATTGAGCGTAGAAACGATCCGCCGCGCGCTCTTGTTGCAGCGCAACGCGAATATCGTCTTTCACCTCACTCAGTGGCGTGATATCCGCAGCATCAATGTCATCCAGACGAATGATGTGATAGCCAAAGTCTGATTTTACTACTTGGCTATAGTCACCCTTGTTGGCTAGCGCATACGCCGCTTTTTCAAACGCAGGATCCATCACACCGGGCTCAATCCAATCCAGAGATCCACCTTGTTCGGCACTGTAAGTATCATCAGAGACTTGCTGTGCCAGTTCACTAAAGTCTTCGCCTTGGTTCAAGCGCTCAAGTGCTGCCTCAGCACGAGCTTTGGCGTCGTCACCAGTCCCTTCAATCAGAATATGACTGACTTTGCGACGCTCTTGAGACCCATACTGCGATTGGTTTTCTTGATAGTAAGCGGCAATGTCTTCGTCAGTGACTTGGATATCGTCAGCCAGCCCTTCACCGGTTAACTCCACATACGCCACTTTTACCATGCGAGGTTGCACATAGTCGTCTTGATTGGCTTGATAGTAAGCTTCAAGCTCTTCGTCTGACAAAGAAACCTTGGCAGCAAATGCATCCACCGGCAGCGTGATAGTACGCACTTCACGGCTTTGCGCTTCTAGACGGTAAAGGCTTTCCAGTTCACTTGGCAGCACAAATTCAGAGGCTTGCAACGCCGTAAGCAGCTGCTGACGGACTAAGTCAGTCCGTACATAGTTGGCAAACTCATCCGCGCTTAACCCAGTCTGGCGCAATGCGGCTTGATAACGCTCATTGTTGAATTGTCCGCCTTGACGGAATTGTGGCATCGCACGAATGGCATCTTTAACTTGCGCGTCACTGACGCGTAACCCGAGTTCACTGGCTTCATGTTCAAGCAGGAGATCGTCAACCATCCGGTCGAGAATGTTTTGGCGAAAACGCTTCACATACTCAGGATCACCCAGAAGTTGATTGAACAGCTCACCGGCTTGCTGCTGCATGCGCGCGCGTTCGTTTTGGTATGCACGCTCAAGCTGTGCACGACTAATTTCTTTATCGCCTACCGTTGCCGCGGGCGGGTTGGAACCCCCTGCCAGATAGCTGCCGACCCCGGCAAAAGCAAAGGAAAAGATAATAAGGCTTAAAATGATCTTCACCGCAAGGCTGTTGGTGCCTTCGCGTATACGTTCCATCATAACTGGCCGGTACTCCAACTGATTTGGGCTGGTGGTTTATCAACTAAAAAGGCGCATCGAATGATGCGCCTTTACGCTCTTCTTGCCGGATTATACGCGGTTGTTATTGGCTTTGCAGCTCTAACACCCAGTCAAACTTGAATAATTCGGCAATGGCTCACGCTGTGATTAGTTCACGGCGTCTTTCAGTGCTTTACCTGCTTTGAAGCCAGGTACTTTGGCAGCAGCAATTTGAATCTCTGCACCGGTTTGCGGGTTACGGCCAGTACGCGCTGCACGTTCACGTACAGAGAAGGTACCAAAGCCAACCAGAGCAACTTGGTCACCCGACTTCAGCGTATCAGAAACCGCTTCTACGAAGGCATCCAGTGCACGGCCCGCCGACGCTTTAGAAATATCGGCACCCTCTGCGATTTGATCAATCAGTTGCGACTTATTCACTTTTTCATCCCCTTACAATACTTCTCCGCAAATCCCATTCTTTTGCGGTATTAATAAAAGACGCTTTATCGACGAAAGACGTTGAAAGCTTCCTTGCCCACCCCATGCAGGCCAAGGCTTCGAATTAACGTTAGCTAGCAAAAAAAACGCTGACAAGCCTTTTGCGGTCTGTCAGCGTTTTACGTTGCTTAATTTTGCTGCATGTCACTCTTTTCGGGCTTAACTAGCTCAATACCGAGTGGATTATTTTCCAACGCAATGGTCAAAACCTCATCAATCCAACGCACGGGATGAATGTCGATTTCTTCTTTCACATTGTCAGGAATGTCCTCAAGATCCCGTTCATTCTCTTTTGGGATCACCACAGTTTTGATGCCACCACGACGTGCCGCCAACAGTTTCTCTTTTAAGCCGCCGATGGGCAGCACTTCGCCGCGTAGAGTAATCTCACCCGTCATTGCTACGTCAGAACGGACTGGGTTACCGGTCAAGCTCGACACCAGCGCCGTACACATAGCGATACCTGCGCTCGGGCCGTCTTTAGGCGTTGCCCCTTCAGGAACGTGCACGTGAATGTCACGTTTTTCGTAAAAGTCGCTATTAATGCCCAGCTTATCTGCACGGCTACGCACAACTGTCATGGCTGCCTGCACAGATTCTTGCATCACATCACCCAACGACCCTGTGTGGGTGAGTTTGCCTTTGCCCGGCATCGATTCAGTCTCTATGGTCAGTAGGTCGCCGCCCACTTCGGTCCACGCAAGCCCTGTCACCTGACCAATTCGGTTTTGCTCATCGGCTTTACCGTAGTCAAAGCGGCGCACACCCAAGTAATCTTTCAGGTTATCCGCGGTGACCGTGACCGCTTTAAGATCTTTATCCAACAAGATCTCTTTCACGGTTTTACGACACAGCTTCGAGATTTCACGCTCGAGGTTACGCACGCCCGCTTCGCGCGTGTAGTAACGAATAATGCCGATAATGGCAGAGTCTTCGATGGTGATCTCGTGAGGCTTCAAGCCATTGCGCTTCACTTGCTTGTCAATCAAGTGACGTTTAGCGATATTCAGTTTTTCGTCTTCTGTGTAGCCAGACAAACGAATAACTTCCATCCGATCCAATAACGGGCCAGGAATATTCATGGAGTTCGACGTTGCCACAAACATGGTGTCTGACAGGTCGTAATCCACTTCCAGATAGTGGTCGTTAAAGGCGTTGTTTTGCTCAGGATCGAGAACTTCAAGCAATGCCGAAGACGGATCACCACGCATATCCGATGACATCTTGTCGATTTCATCGAGCAAGAACAGCGGGTTGCGAACCCCCACTTTCGCCATTTTCTGGATCAATTTACCCGGTAGCGACCCTATGTAGGTGCGGCGGTGACCACGGATTTCCGCTTCATCACGCACTCCACCCAACGCCATACGGGTATATTTACGCCCAGTGGCGCGTGCAATCGACTGTCCCAGAGAGGTTTTACCTACCCCCGGAGGACCAACCAAGCACAAGATGGGGCCCTTGAGCTTGTTCATTCGGTTTTGCACTGCGAGGTACTCAAGGATACGGTCTTTAACGCGCTCCAAGCCATAATGATCGGCATTGAGTACTTCTTCAGCTTTGGCGAGATCCTTTTTCACCTTAGAACGCTTGGTCCAAGGCACACTGATCATCCAATCGATATAGCTGCGCACAACGGTCGCTTCTGCCGACATTGGCGACATCATCTTCAGCTTCTGCAATTCTTGCTCGGTTTTTTCTCGAGCTTCTTGCGGCATTTTAGATTCTTCGATTTTCTGCTTCAGCGCTTCAAACTCATCGGGAGCATCATCCAGCTCACCCAACTCTTTTTGGATGGCTTTCATCTGCTCATTGAGGTAGTACTCGCGCTGGCTTTTCTCCATCTGCTTTTTCACGCGGCCACGAATACGCTTTTCGACCTGCAGCAAGTCAATTTCTGACTCCATCATGGTCATCAAGTATTCAAGGCGCTCAGCGATGTCGATAATTTCGAGAACTTTTTGCTTATCTTGCAGTTTTAACGGCATGTGAGCCGCGATGGTATCAGCTAAGCGAGCAGCTTCTTCAATCCCATTCAGTGACGTTAACACTTCCGGTGGGATTTTCTTATTCAGCTTGATAAAGCCTTCAAATTGGCTGATCGCAGTGCGAACCAATACCTCTTGCTCACGTTCGTCCATGGCTGGCGTGGTGAGATACTCGGCTTCCGCTGTAAAGAAGTCGTCTTCGCTAAACTGGTCGATACGTGCACGTTGCATCCCCTCAACCAGCACCTTAACCGTACCATCCGGAAGTTTAAGAAGCTGAAGGATCGTCGCCACCGTACCAACGGTGTACAAGTCAGAGATGCTCGGGTCATCGGTGGCGGCATCTTTTTGCGCCACCAACAGAATTTGTTTGTCATTGTCCATCGCCGCTTCTAAACAGCGGATCGATTTCTCCCTTCCCACAAAGAGTGGTATCACCATGTGAGGATAAACCACCACATCCCGAAGTGGCAGCACCGGAATTTCAATGCGCTCGGAACGCTCCAAGTTCATATGCTTCTCTCTTCCGTTCAATCTGATTAAGAGTATATGGGGACTGTTGGACAGGTTTCAACGGCTCCACCGCCAGAAAATAAAAAAGGGAGCAATCACTCCCTTTTCTTTTACCACTGATAAGGTTACACGCAATACTCGCGGTTATTCACCACCAGCTGCTTGGCTATCAGCGTGTTCATATATCAATAGCGGCGCTGACTCACCACGGATCACTGATTCGTCAATCACCACCTTGCTTACCTCTTTACTCGATGGCAAGTCGTACATGGTATCCAACAACACAGCTTCTACGATTGAGCGTAGACCGCGAGCACCTGTCTTGCGTTCCATGGCTTTCTTAGCGATGGCACGAAGCGCGTCATCACGGAACTCAAGTTCAACCCCGTCTAACTCTAGCAATGCACTGTATTGCTTGGTTAGCGCGTTTTTCGGCTCTCGCAAAATCTGTACAAGCGCATGCTCGTCCAGTTCTTTAAGTACCGCTGTGACCGGTAAACGGCCGATAAACTCAGGGATCAAGCCGTATTTAACCAGATCTTCTGGTTCAACTTTACCGAAAAACTCGTCTGCTGACTTGTCGCTTGCACCTCGGACTTCTGCACCAAAACCGATGCCAGACCCCTTATCGACACGCTGCTCAACCACTTTATCCAACCCAGCGAATGCACCGCCACAGATAAAGAGGATTTTCGAGGTATCAACTTGCAAGAACTCTTGTTGTGGATGCTTGCGGCCACCTTGAGGTGGAACCGATGCGACTGTCCCTTCTACCAATTTCAGTAGGGCTTGCTGCACACCCTCACCCGATACGTCTCGCGTGATCGATGGGTTATCGGATTTGCGTGAGATTTTGTCAATCTCATCAATATATACAATACCGCGCTCTGCTTTGGCGACATCATAGTCACACTTTTGCAGCAGCTTTTGGATAATGTTTTCGACGTCTTCACCGACATAACCCGCTTCGGTCAATGTGGTGGCATCCGCCATGGTAAATGGTACATCCAGGAAACGCGCAAGCGTCTCAGCCAGTAGGGTTTTACCACTACCCGTCGGGCCTATCAGCAAGATATTACTTTTGCCAAGTTCAACGCCGTCGGCGCTTTTATCGCCATTTCGCAAGCGTTTGTAGTGGTTGTACACGGCAACCGACAGTACCTTTTTGGCTTGCTCTTGGCCGATAACATAATCATCCAGATGCTCGCGGATTTCACGCGGCGTAGGAAGAGCATCTCCCTCACGCTTTGGCATCACTTCTTTGATTTCTTCACGGATGATGTCGTTACATAGGTCGACACACTCGTCGCAAATGTAGACCGATGGCCCAGCAATTAACTTGCGAACTTCATGTTGGCTCTTACCACAGAACGAGCAGTAAAGCAGCTTGCCGCTTCCACCGTCTTTTCGCTTGTCTGTCATTCGCTAACCTCTTTGGGGCGTTTGCCCATCGTTGCCTTTTGTTGAGTTTACAACAAATCGGCCACTTTTTCCGACCCGACATCCGCTCACATGTGTGGGAATGAGAAGTTATCCTCTCATTTCAATGCATAGCGGTATACCTTTTCTACTTGGCGCAACAATACCGGATTCCGTGCGCTCTAGCATTACATCCATGTTTGGATGTAATCCGGCGAGCCGTGGTCTGTCACGCCAAGCATGTAGGGTATTCGTCTGGTTTAATCTCTTTGATTGAGTACGGCGTCAACCAAGCCATAGTCCACCGCTTCTTGAGCAGACATGAAATTATCGCGGTCCGTATCACGTTCGATAATCTCCATCGGCTGACCCGTATGCTCTGCCAGCAAGGTATTCAGGCGATGCTTGGTTTTGATCATTTCTTTGGCATGGATTTCAATATCTGACGCCTGCCCTTGGAAACCGCCAAGTGGTTGGTGAATCATCACGCGTGAGTTTGGTAGGCAATAACGCTTACCCTTTGCACCACCCGCAAGCAGGAAAGAGCCCATTGAACAGGCTTGGCCTGTACACAGTGTGCTCACATCCGGTTTGATGAACTGCATGGTGTCATAAATTGCCATACCGGCGGTCACCACACCACCTGGAGAGTTGATATACAGATAAATATCTTTTTCTGGATTCTCCGACTCCAAGAACAGCATCTGGGCCACAATCAGGTTGGCCATTTGATCTTCTACCTGACCAGTGAGAAAAATGATGCGTTCTTTCAACAGGCGGGAGTAGATATCGTAGGAACGCTCTCCTCGCGATGTTTGTTCAACCACCATGGGAACCAAAGCATCCATGATGGGGGGCATTGCGTGTTTATCTTGATTGCTCATAGCGTAATATCCCTAATCGAATTCGTTAACTCTCGCCTTAACCAAGGTTTAGCATAAAACGCTGTAACAGGTCACTAAAATGTTATGTCGTTGATCGCAGCTGGATGATTCATCGACAATTTTCTAAGCAAAAGTTACCTTCGCTATCGCATGATTGGCGGACAGTCGAATAGAACCTTAGACGGAAAAAATGGCCCAAATGACAAGTCATTAGGGCCATTTTATGCAGATACATGAACGGGGTGTCAATGACAACACCCACGTTTTTTATTGCGTTTTTACGCTTGTGGTGCTGCGTTCATCAGATCGCTAAAGCCAACGTTGGCTTCAGAAACCTTCGCTTTACCCAACAGCGCGTCGATCGCTTGCTCTTCAAGCGCGACATTACGCATGTTTTCCATCAGCTTCTGATCTTTTTCGTAGTAAGCAACCACTTCTGCTGGATCTTCGTATGCAGAAGCCATTTCTTCGATCAGAGCTTTAACTCGCTCGTCGTCTGCTTCTAGCTCTTCTGCTTTGATCACTTCACCCAGCAGCAGGCCAACGCTAACACGACGTTTGGCTTGTTCTTCAAACAGCTCACGTGGTAGTTGTGATGCGCTGTCCATGTTGCCACCGAAGCGTTGAGCCGCTTGCTGACGCAGAACATTGACTTCTTGATCGATCAAGGCAGACGGTACGTCGATTTGGTTTTGCTCAACCAAGCCGTCAAGGACTTGCTCTTTGATCTTGTTTTTGATCGCTTGCTTCAGCTCGCGTTCCATGTTCTTACGGACTTCGGCTTTCAGGCCTTCAACGCTGCCATCCGCAATACCGAAGCGCTGAACGAACTCTTCAGTTAGCTCTGGTAATTCTTGCGCTTCAACAGTGTGAAGTTTGATCGCGAACTGCGCCGCTTTACCTTTTAGGTTCTCAGCGTGATAGTCTTCTGGGAAGTTGACGTCGATAGTGAATTCTTCACCCGCTTTTTTGCCAACCAAGCCGTCTTCGAAACCAGGGATCATGCGGCCTTGGCCCATGACTAGCTGGAAGCCTTCCGCTTTACCGCCTTCGAATTCTTCGCCGTCAATGGTACCTGTGAAGTCTAGCGTTACACGGCTATCTTCTTTTACTTCACCGTCAGCTTCAACCCAGTTCGCTTGCTGCTTACGCAGAGTAGTCAGCATTTCTTCAACGTCGCTGTCTTGTACTTCTGCGTGTGGTTTTTCAACTTCGATCGCTTCCAAACCTTGCAGTTCAACTTCTGGGTACACTTCAAATTCAGCTTTGAATACCAGATCTTTACCCGCTTCATTCTCTACCGGTGTAAAGGTTGGCGCGCCTGCTGGATTAGTTTTCTCTTGGATGATGGCTTCGATGAAATGACGCTGCATTACCTCGCCCAGCACGTCTTGGCGTACTGCATCGCCATACATGCGAGAAACCATTTTCAAAGGTACTTTACCTTTACGGAAACCATCAAAACGACGATTTTTAGCAATGTTGCGTAGCTCTTTCGTGACTGCGTCTTCAATGTTTGCAGCAGGCACAGTGATGGTCATTTGGCGCTTTAGGCCTTCGGTGGTTTCAACGGTAACTTGCATTATAAAATTAACCTCAAATTTACTCAGGGGTACTGAGTGATGTTGACCAGTTTTTACTGGTGTCATCATCCGAGCTATGAATCCGTCATAGCCCCTGCGAATCCGGATACACGCAATTGGCGTATCGAGCTATCTCATCCGAGACTGAAAATTAAGACGCGCTATTATAGCGGCACCCGTCAACTGAGTCGAGACAAGGGGCGACCGATGGCGTTTCAATATCGAAATTGGGGTGATATCTCACAATTCAACCGGGCAAGATCACATCTTTTTGTGTTTTTGCACTGTTTGGTTAGCTTTTGAGCAGAAACGGGAGATTATCTTCGCTAGCGAGAACGAAAGAAATGGCACGCCCTACAGGATTCGAACCTGTGACCCACGGCTTAGAAGGCCGTTGCTCTATCCAACTGAGCTAAGGGCGCAAAATAGATATGCAGCGGGGATTATAAAGCGAGGTCAGGCGTCGTCAACGGTTTTCACCGAAATGTCTAATCAGTTGCTCAAAAGCACGCCAGTTCGCGCGGCATAAAAGCCCTGTTGTGTGGAGCTCCTCCAATCAATATAAGGCGATATCTAGCACAACACCTTTGATTCACAATGACTTTGACGGTTTCTCTGCCACCAAACCACCAAAAGCAAACGTTTGCGCAATAGCTTTTACGCCCGAAGTTTGTCACAATATCGACCCGTTTTTTGCTCTCTTAGCCAAAGGATACTTATGGCCGCACAAATCATTGATGGAAAACTGATCGCGCAAACGGTGCGTCGAGAAGTCGCAGCACGTGTTGCTGCCCGTAAAGAAGCGGGACGCCGTGCGCCCGGGCTTGCCGTGATTTTAGTGGGTGACGATCCAGCGTCACAGGTTTATGTGGGCAGTAAGCGTCGCGTCTGTGATGAGGTGGGCTTTGTCTCTCGCTCTTACGATTTGCCGTCAACCTGCTCTCAGCATGAATTACTGACGCTGATCGATACACTCAATGATGACGACACCATCGATGGTATTTTGGTGCAACTGCCTTTACCTGCGGGCATTGATGCTACCTCTGTCCTTGAACGTATCCGTCCCGACAAAGACGTCGACGGCTTCCATCCTTACAATGTGGGCCGTTTGTGCCAACGTATGCCAACCCTGCGTTCCTGTACCCCAAAAGGGATCATCACCTTACTTGACCGCTACAACGTACCTTTGCGTGGCAAACATGCCGTTGTCGTCGGTGCCTCAAACATTGTCGGCCGTCCGATGACACTAGAGTTGCTACTCGCCGGATGTACCACGACCACTTGCCATCGTTTTACCCAAGATCTCGAAGCACATGTTCGTCAAGCCGATGTGTTAGTGGTCGCCGTCGGTAAGCCTAAATTTATTCCTGGCGAGTGGATTAAGCCCGGTGCGATTGTGATTGATGTAGGAATTAATCGCATGGATAGCGGCCAGCTAATCGGTGATATTGACTATGACGTGGCATACGAAAAGGCAAGCCATATCACGCCTGTTCCCGGCGGTGTTGGCCCAATGACGGTGGCAACACTGATTGAGAATACCTTGATGGCCTGTGAGCAATACCACGACGCCTAATCGTGTGATGATAAGAAGCCGGCTGACCGCCGGCTTTTTTACACCAACAGCGCCGGTTGCGGCTCTGATGCTTTAACGAGTTGATTACGCCCTTTCGCTTTGGCTTGGTATAAACAATGGTCAGCACGCTGGATCAACTGATGGATAGACGCATCCCCGTGCACCATGCCAATGCTCACCGTAAATTGAAATGCCTGATCGTAAGGTGTCCACGTTGTCGCCGCTAGCTCTTCTCGCATCGCGTTTAGGCGGGCCTCAAAGCCTTGGTCATTGTTACCGTACAGTACACAGAACTCTTCACCACCAAATCGTGCAACCAACGCGTCTGGGAAATAACGATTCAACACTTTGGCCAACTCAATCAGCGCAATATCGCCAATGTGATGACCCAAGCTATCATTCACTTTTTTAAAGTGGTCAATGTCAATCAAGGCTAGCCCTCGTGGGCCATTGTTTTTCCGCGTTTGAGGATGCTCGAAAAAGTAACGACGGTTCCAGGTTTGGGTCAAATAGTCGGTATTTGCCAAATGAAACAAACGCCTTTCTGTATCCAGCGCATTTAATGTGCTGTGCAAACGGCAGTAAAATTCCTCTTGGTTAAATGGCTTTGCCAGAAAGTCGTTCGCACCTGCTTTTAGAAAACGGGCCGTCAAACTTGGATCGTCATCGCCGGATAAACCAATAATGGCAAGCTGGCCATCGACTTTGTGCTGACGGAGTGCCTTGACCAGTTGAACCCCATCCATTTTTGGCATAGTGAAGTCGGTGATCACTAATGAAATTCGCGGATCGGCACGCACCATCGCAAGTGCTTCCTGCCCATCTTGCGCATCCATCACATTTAGATACTGGCGCTCCAGTAAGCTGCGCACATAACGACGCGAGGTCAGCGAGTCATCCACCACCAATACATGATGCTGCTGGTTTTTCTCGAGGCGATGCAGCAACGGTGCAATTGATGAGACACAAGCTGGGCTGTCTTTGGGGATGTAATCAATCACAGTTTTCGCCAGCACACGCTCCCGCGTACGTGCATCCATCATGGCCGTTAATACAATGACTTTGATATCGAGTGACAAGCACACATCAATGATTTCACCGTCCTGACCGTCGGGCAAACAATAATCCAGTATCGCGCAAAGAAAATCTGTTTCTTGATTTAAAATCGTTTCTGCTTGTGCGATCGAACTTGCAATACAGGGAATATAACCGGCTTTACGGATTTCAGTTTCAAGTAACCGTCTGAAAGGTCGGCTATCTTCCACAACCAACACTTTGTATTCCATAAGCAAAGCACCATATCTGGCATAAGTTGTGCGCGAGAAATGCGCAATTTGGGCAAGAAGCGGCCAAGGTTACGCTTAATCAAGAGGTTGAATGTTAAATATGATGGCAAATCTCAACATTGAGACATTTTTGTGCCAATGAGGGGACAGAGACGATTGTTTGTGCCGAAAAAACGCCCAGATTGTCTGCTTTAAAAGTCAGGCTGTCAGCTTTATTACGATAGTGCGATCAGGCAATTACGCCCCATTTCTTTGGCTTGATACAAACCTCGGTCCGCATCATGCAACATGGCTTCAATCCCACCTTGCGCAGAGACAACACCAATACTGACAGTGACCGTTATTTCAAATCCAGAAACAGGAATGATGACGTCCGCTTGCTCTTGTCGATAGCGCTCTAACGCCTGTTGAAAGGTAGACTGCTCTCGGGTCGATAAGACACAAAATTCTTCCCCACCTAGCCGCGCGACTAGATCATTCTCGAAGTGTGCACTTAGCGTTGCAGCTACGTGAGACAACACCTCATCGCCAACATGATGTCCATACTGGTCATTGATGCGCTTGAAGTGATCAATATCGATAATGGCTAGATGTTTAATCTCCTCATCCGGCAGCTTCTCGCTCTGGGAAAAAAAGTAACGTCGATTCCAAAGTGCTGTTAAAAAGTCGGTATTGGCTAATGTAAATAAACGCCGCTCGCTATCGATCGCGTTTAGGCAAGAGTGCACGCGGCAATAGAACTCTTCTTGATTAAATGGCTTTTGTAAATAGTCATTCGCGCCCGCCTTAAGGAAACGGGTCGTCAGAGTATCATCATGATGGCCAGATAGCCCGATGATTGCGAGCATGGCGCCTTCATGGTGCTTTCTGATCTGATGGACCAAGGCAATCCCATCCATGTTCGGCATCGCATAATCAGTAATGACCAAGGTAATTCCAGACGCCATCGATAACATAGATAGCGCTTGCTCACCGTCATTGGCTTCATGGACTTTGAGATATTGGCGTTCAAGCGTGGCCGCAACATGTTTTCGTACTGAGGGAGAGTCGTCGACAATGAGCACTTGGTGATCTTTATTGCGCGATAATCGCAACAGCAGTTGGCAGACTGCCTGCACACAATGGCTGCTGTCTTTCGGTATATAGTCAATCACCGGCTTAGCAAGCACTTGCTTGCGAATGGTTTCCGTTTGAGAAGCCGTCAAGACAATGACTTTTAAATGATTGGCAAGACAAAGATCAATTACCTCACCGTGTTGCGCATCAGGCAGGTTATAGTCGAGAACCGCGCACAAAAAATCGATGTCTTGATTCAGAACCACTTCTGCATCGGCCATACAGGCCACCGCTACGGTCGCTAAGCCATGCTGACGAGCTTCATACTCGACCAACATCCGAAAAGCGCGGCTGTCTTCAACGATCAGCACCTTTTCCACACACTCCCCCGCTATCTCGTGTCCTCAGATAGACAGTGTAGCAGTCATGCTCGGCGTGGATTAGACAGCTCTGACATGACGATTGTCGACGCGCAACTCCGTTTGCTTGTTGAGAATTTTGATCAGCAAAATGGAACGCATCTCACCGTCTTTTTCCTTAAAAATCGCTTCCGCCCCTTCAAATTGTCCCGCTTGGATCGTGACCGCTTGGCCGGGTTTAAAGCCATCATTAAGCTTGTCACGCTGCTCGTCGCTATCTTCCATGATCATAAGCTGCTGGATAAGCGATTGGTCAACTCGAATAGGATGCGCGCCTTGGCGAACAAAGTCGACCACGCCTCGCGTTGAGCGGACGGACGTGTATTGCACCTCTTCAGGATCGAAGTGAGCAAACACATAATTAGGGAAAAGGGGCTCTTCAACTTGCTGGCACTTACCACGGCGAAGCTTCTCAACCGTGACGATGGGATAATAACAGTCTACGCCTTGGCGCTTTAAGTTTTGCTCAGCGCGTTGTTGTTCCGCGCGTTTACAGTAGAGCAGATACCAATGCTTCATGTCGTTCTGTCCTTGAGATCGGCTTTCGCATTACGCCATTTAATCATAGCAGCACAGCGACATGAGTATACGGATGTTCACACAACGCAGCAAGGCGAAAGCCCCATTATACCGAGGCTCCCGCACTATTTTTATGCAATTCTTTGGATATCAACACTAAAGCTGTTAAGCCCAACTTCGCTTAGTGACACACGTGCATCGCCCGCCCCCATATCAACATATTGGAACTGACTGTGAATGGCATCTTTCCCTAACCAGTGCGCGCTATGCAATAAACTGGTTGTGCCACAACTATCAACCGTCGCGGTCAGTCCCGCCGGAAAGATCTCTAGCTGATTGTCGGCGGTGTTCAATACCCCAAACATGGCACGGATGGGGGATGCATACGAAGAAGCCCGAATTGCATCTTCGATTCGTTTTACCAAGGTGAGAAAACCACGCTCATTGACATCTTGGGTCCGTACAAACTCATTAAAGAATGCCCGGATCATTAATGTTGTTGCCGTTCCATCCTCTCCGGCCGAGGCAGAATCGACAACATAAAAAGCCATTTTTCCTCCCATCAGCCAAGTGTAATCGAGCACGATCGGATTCGCGTCGGCCGATTGGAGCGAATGATAGGACAAGCGCCACGCACCCTGTTGAGAGTCTGGCTCAGGCATGAGCCCCATTAATAGCTCTCGCGCACTGCCCGGATTATGCTTCAGGGCATCCAAATGCCACTTGAGTTCATTCTCAGAGGCACCGCGGTCAGCATCTTCACACACTTTGAACCACTGCTGACTGAAGTCGTCATTGGCGTGCACATCATCGTTGGCATCATCGATCACTGTCTCGATCGCCTTTTTGACCACATTGATATCTTCAATCGGTTTAATCAGAAAATCTTTCACGCCAAACCGTAATGCTTGGGCAACATCCGCCATACCTCCCGTGCCTGAAATGACGATCATCGGCAACATTGGGTATTCCACACTTACTTCTTCAACAAATTCAAGGCCAGTCATCACCGGCATGGATAAATCGCTAATCAGTAAGTCTGGAATGGATTGACGAAGCGCTTGCAGCCCCTCTAATCCGTTTTCAACCTCACGCACTGTTGCACCTTCACGCTCAAGAAAGGATGCGATCATACGGCTAAACACGGGATCGTCTTCGACGATCAAAATTTCTTTATTATGCAACACGATGCTCTCTCCTCCAGGACTGCAAAGCAGCGGCTGTCTCCCATTCGACATTACCCGATAAGAATAGTTGAACTCAAACTCTCGGGACGATAATAATGATAATTAAATCGATAAAGGAATATAAACAGCTGTTTAAAATGGAGTTTTTATTACCACTTTGCTAGACATCTCACTCAAGCCAATGGTTGGCAGCATAAAAAAGGCTTGCAAATCAATTACTCTATCACAGTACGCTACTCGGTATTAACACGGCAAAAAGTCTATCTGAAACATGGGAGCCATCACACAACGCACATTGATTGTCTGCGTTTATAGACAGCACCCACACTTTTTGCCTGTCTCGTGCTTACAGGTGTAGCGCACCTTATCTGCTCTACAGTGCGAATACTTGCATATTCAACCCTTTCCGACTAGATGTTAACTGTATGTAAAGTAAATTGGCGTCGGTTAATCACAGTGCATGGACAGTCTCAAACAGGGCAACCTTTTTTGTGGTGGCGCTTGCACGGATTCAGGAAGGATATGTGGGGGTAGCTATGATTTTGAGTCATCTTATCGGGTTGTATACGCACCCGAAAAAAGAATGGAAGACCATTGGTGAGCGCCATGAAGGCGCATCACACAGTATTGGTCATGCGCTGTTATTGGCGCTGATTCCGCCAGTTTGTGCTTATTACTCCAGTGTAAATATCGGCTGGAAAATCGGGGTAGGAGAACCGATCTTTCTCACTGCACAAAGCGCACTGTTTATCGCCAGTGCGATGTATCTAGCACTCATTGGTGGTGTGTGTGCGCTTGCCTACCTCACGTTGTGGATGAGTCGAACCTTTGGCTCCGCTCCCACTTACACCCAATGCTTGGAGCTGGCAGCGTACACCGCGACGCCAATCTTTATGGTTGGACTGGCAACCCTATATCCGGTTGTATGGTTTGTGATGATCGTCGGGCTGATTGGTATCGCCTACTCGGTATATTTACTCTACACCGGTGTGCCCATTCTTATGGAGATCCCCGAAGAGCGCGGCTTTATCTACGCAAGTTCAGTCGTCACTTGTGGTTTAGTGTTACTGGTCGCCATATTGGCATCGTCGGTGATTCTGTGGAACGTTGGAATTGGGCCTGTATTTACGCACTAGCGTACCACTGTGTTCTGGACCCCCCGAGCCCAAAGCGTTGGCGCGGGCCAACAAAGATAAGAAAGCCGCATCGATGCGGCTTTCAGATTGCTGACGAACC